>NZ_JBBOXF010000001.1:1430000-1492500 GCF_038007465.1 Sporosarcina sp. FSL K6-1508
CTGGTGGAGCGCTTGGAAGTGAGAATGCCGGTATGAGTAGCGAAAGAAGGGTGAGAATCCCTTCCACCGAATGCCCAAGGTTTCCTGAGGAAGGCTCGTCCGCTCAGGGTTAGTCAGGACCTAAGTTGAGGCCGAAAGGCGTAGACGATGGACAACAGGTTGATATTCCTGTACCACCTCCCCGCCGTTTGAGTAATGGGGGGACGCAGTAGGATAGGGTGAGCGCGCTGTTGGTTATGCGCGTCTAAGCAGTGAGGTGTGGAATGAGGCAAATCCCGTTCCTATAACATTGAGCTGTGATGGCAAGGGGAGTATTCCCCGGAGTCCCTGATTTCACGCTGCCAAGAAAAGCCTCTAGCGAGGCGGGAGGTGCCTGTACCGCAAACCGACACAGGTAGGCGAGGAGAGAATCCTAAGGTGATCGAGAGAACTCTCGTTAAGGAACTCGGCAAAATGACCCCGTAACTTCGGGAGAAGGGGTGCTCTGGTAGGGTGTTAAAGCCCGAGAGAGCCGCAGTGAATAGGCCCAGGCGACTGTTTAGCAAAAACACAGGTCTCTGCAAAACCGCAAGGTGAAGTATAGGGGCTGACGCCTGCCCGGTGCTGGAAGGTTAAGAGGAGAGGTCAGCGCAAGCGAAGCTTCGAATTGAAGCCCCAGTAAACGGCGGCCGTAACTATAACGGTCCTAAGGTAGCGAAATTCCTTGTCGGGTAAGTTCCGACCCGCACGAAAGGCGTAACGATCTGGGCACTGTCTCAACGAGAGACTCGGTGAAATTATAATACCTGTGAAGATGCAGGTTACCCGCGACAGGACGGAAAGACCCCGTGGAGCTTTACTGTAACCTGATATTGAATTCCGGTGCAGCCTGTACAGGATAGGTAGGAGCCTTGGATTCCGGAGCGCTAGCTTCGGATGAGGCGTTGGTGGGATACTACCCTGGCTGTATTGGACTTCTAACCCATGCCCCTTATCGGGGCAGGAGACAGTGTCAGGCGGGCAGTTTGACTGGGGCGGTCGCCTCCTAAAGAGTAACGGAGGCGCCCAAAGGTTCCCTCAGAATGGTTGGACATCATTCGCAGAGTGCAAAGGCATAAGGGAGCTTGACTGCGAGACCTACAAGTCGAGCAGGGTCGAAAGACGGGCTTAGTGATCCGGTGGTTCCGCATGGAAGGGCCATCGCTCAACGGATAAAAGCTACCCCGGGGATAACAGGCTTATCTCCCCCAAGAGTCCACATCGACGGGGAGGTTTGGCACCTCGATGTCGGCTCATCGCATCCTGGGGCTGTAGTCGGTCCCAAGGGTTGGGCTGTTCGCCCATTAAAGCGGTACGCGAGCTGGGTTCAGAACGTCGTGAGACAGTTCGGTCCCTATCCGTCGCGGGCGCAGGAAATTTGAGAGGAGCTGTCCTTAGTACGAGAGGACCGGGATGGACATACCTCTGGTGTACCAGTTGTCTTGCCAAAGGCATCGCTGGGTAGCTATGTATGGACGGGATAAATGCTGAAAGCATCTAAGCATGAAGCCCCCCTCGAGATGAGATTTCCCATTACGCAAGTAAGTAAGATCCCTCAAAGAAGATGAGGTTGATAGGTCTGGGGTGGAAGCACGGCGACGTGTGGAGCTGACGGATACTAATCGATCGAGGACTTAACCAATTTTGAAAAGGGCTTGATTACCCTGATTCGTGTAGCACAATGTCTGTTTTATTCAGTTTTGAGCGAACAAGCTCAATAGAGTCTGGTGACGATTGCGAAGAGGTCACACCCGTTCCCATCCCGAACACGGAAGTTAAGCTCTTCAGCGCCGATGGTAGTTGGGGGTTTCCCCCTGCAAGAGTAGGACGTCGCCGGTCTCTCACATTTAATTCGACATGAATGTGTTAAAAAGTTACAACGTCGAAAAGTGTTACATAGTTAGGTCCCGTGGTGTAGCGGTTAACATGCCTGCCTGTCACGCAGGAGATCGCCGGTTCGATCCCGGTCGGGACCGCCATTTAATTTTAAATTCAGAACCGATTCTAGGGATTAATTCCGGAGTCGGTTTTTTTGTATCTAAAATTTTATAAATACAACTTTTTTAAAAAAAGAAGACAATGTTTCTTGTAGTTAACAAGGTTTTATGGAAAGTAGCCAACACTTTATCGGAAGTAAGCAACGTTCCCGAGAAACAAAACCACATTTCACGTACAAAAACTCTCCTGCGAAACACAAATAAAAGCGTCAATACTTTCCGGGATAACGTATTTTCGGTACACTATAGCAAAGAAGCAGAAAGGAAATAATCTATGAATAGGGAAATCGAAGTTCATTCCGTTGAGGAAACGGAACAGATTGCAACAAAACTCGCGACTCTTCTTACTCCTCCGGATGTCCTCACGCTTGAAGGTGATTTAGGCGCCGGGAAAACGACATTTACAAAAGCGCTCGCAAGAGGCCTAGGGATTACGCGCACGGTCAACAGTCCAACATTTACAATCCTCAAACAGTATGAAGGAAAGTATCCATTCAATCATCTCGATGTCTATCGTTTAGCGGGCAGTGATGAGGATCTTGGATGGGACGAACTGTTTTATGGGGATGCGATATCTGTTATTGAATGGGCGCATCTTATTAATGATGATTTGCCTGCGGAACGTCTAGAAATTCAGCTTATTCATGGTGGCGGAGATAAACGGACGATTACATTCATAGCAAAAGGTGAAAGATATGAAAAGATTTGTGAGGGGATTTTCTTATGATTTGGCTAGGGATAGATACAGCTAACACTCCGATTTCAGTTGCAATTGTCAAGGATGGAGAACTAGTGGCAGAAGAAACTTCAGCAATGGCTATTAACCATTCATTGCGTGCGATGCCAGCGATCGAGGAGCTATTGACAAAAGCAGGTTTAGTACCATCTGACATTGGGGCAATTGCAGTTTCTGAAGGTCCTGGTTCTTATACAGGGGCACGTATTGGAGTGACCATTGCTAAGACACTTGCTTGGACACTTGATAAACCTTTAGTTGGTGTATCCACTTTAAAAGCATTGGCAGCAAACGCGCTGTTTTTTAACGGATTGGTTTGCTCTATTGTCGATGCAAGAAGAGGGAATGTCTACGCTGGCGCTTATCGATATGAAGATGGAGAGTTAATTGGAGTAATTGAAGATGGTCACTTCTCCCTGGAAGAACTGCTTCTATTACTTGAACAGCAAAGTAGCCCCATTCTATTCGTTGGAAAGGATACGGTTATGCATGAACAGAAGATTATTGAACAGCTGGGCAAACAAGCTGTTATGGCGCCCCTACAATTTAATCTTCCCCGTGCATCTTCATTAATCTACATCGCAGCCCAATCAGAACCAGAATCGGATATACATACATTCGTTCCGGAGTATCGGCGTATGGCAGAAGCCGAAGTAAACTGGCTGAAAGAGCAGGAGAGAGACAATGGGCGTGAATAAAGATATTTATTATAGAGAGATGGTAATAGGGGATATTCCATCTGTTGTTGAGATTGAAAAAGAATCATTTGCTACTCCTTGGACAGCGGAAATTTTTGAGCATGAAATGACTGGAAATGACTATGCGCATTATGTCGTAGCAATTGTTGAAGAAGAAGTCATTGGTCATTGCGGTATGTGGATTGTACTGGACGAATGCCATATTACGAACGTTGCGGTGCGCAAGCATATGAGAGGCAATGGGATCGGTGAAGCGTTGATGAAGGAAGCAATTACGCTTTGCAGGGAGAAAGAAGTCCGTTTAATGACACTGGAAGTGCGGATGTCCAATATTACGGCTCAAAACCTTTACCGTAAGCTTGGGTTCCAGGACGGCGGAATTAGGAAAAACTATTATACGGACGACCATGAAGATGGGCTCGTCATGTGGGTGGAGTTCAAATGACAAAAGATATCTATATCTTAGGAATTGAAACAAGTTGCGATGAAACAGCTGCTTCCGTTGTTAGAAATGGAACGGAGATTATTTCCAACGTTGTAGCTTCTCAAATTACAAGTCAGAAACGGTTCGGGGGTGTTGTACCTGAGATCGCATCGAGACATCATGTTGAACAAATTACTCTGGTGATTGAAGAAGCACTGGCAAATGCGGAACTGAAGCCTTCACAGCTTAATGCAGTTGCTGTTACGGAAGGTCCTGGACTTGTCGGAGCACTGCTAATCGGTGTCAATGCGGCAAAAGCGTTTGCTTTTGCCAATGGCTTGCCGATTATCGGTGTTCACCATATTGCAGGCCATATTTACGCGAATGAGCTAATGCAGCCAATGCAGTTTCCACTCCTTGCGCTTATCGTCTCAGGCGGCCATACAGAGCTCGTAATAATGGAATCGCATGGTTCGTTCAAAGTGATCGGAGAGACACGTGATGATGCTGCTGGTGAAGCCTATGATAAGGTAGCACGCGTACTAGGTCTTCCCTATCCAGGAGGTCCGCAAATTGATAAGCTTGCGGCAGAAAGTGATGACCAAATCGAATTCCCAAGAGCTTGGCTTGAGCCAGGTACTTATGATTTTAGTTTTAGTGGCCTAAAGTCTTCTGTAATTAACTACAAACATAATCTTGCACAACGTGGTGAGGAAGTTAACCCATCTCATGTTGCCGCAGGTTTCCAAGCAAGTGTCGTAGAAGTACTGACGGCGAAAGCATTGAGAGCAGCTAAAGAGTTTGAAGTGAAACAAGTGATTGCAGCCGGCGGAGTTGCAGCGAATAAAGGACTGCGCTCTTCTCTTGAAGAAACGTTTCGGATAGAAGAAATTCCTTTTTTTGTTCCGCCAATCGCGCTTTGTACAGATAATGCAGCAATGATTGCGGCAGCTGGATCAGCAATGTTCATTGATGGAATACGCGGCAATCTTGCAATGAACGGCAAGCCCGGTATGCCTCTTGTGTCATGGAAGAATTAAATGGTTAATCACGCGGAAGTCGTCATATTTTGACAATTTCCGCGTTTTTTTATCCGGAATTTTTTCTAGATGTCAATAGGGAACGTTCGTACTTATGCACAATTGTTGATAAGGTGTGCATAACAATTGTATATGTACATTTAATAACGGTGATTAAAGGATAACTATGTGTATAAAAAATGATGTATTTGTTGATGGTGTGGATAATAGTTGTTTATTGGCGTTATATATACACTTCTCATGTGTATAAGATTGTGGAATAATTAATCGGCAACTCTTATTGTATTCTGTTCTTCGATAAGTTGCGACAGCAAGAAATGACAAAGCGTCACAATGAACCGAAAAATATCGATTCAATGTGACGCATTGCTCCGTCTTTTCTTATAATAATTCTAGTTCTTCTTGAAGTGTTAGCCAGTTCTCTGATTTGTTGTCATGCTCCAATTGAAGGGCATCGATCCGTGCCTGCAGTTCCATCAATTTCACGTGATCATCTGCGTATTCAGGGGTAGCAAGTTCTTCGTGAAGTGCTGCAAGTTCATCGTCTACAACGGAAAGTTGAGACTCAATTTCATCGATGGCTCTTGTCAGTCTCCGTTCCTGCCTTTTTAATTCTTTGTCATCATCATTCTTTCTTACAATAACAGGAGCTGCGGTTGCTTTAGTAGCATTTGCTTCAGCAAGTAGTTCCGCTTGTTCTAGCTTTTTTTCTATAAAGTAATCGTAATCCCCGAGATATTCGGTTGCGCCAGTTGCGCTAATGTCAATTACTTTTGTTGCAATGCGGTTGATGAAGTACCGGTCATGCGATACGAAGATAAGTGTACCGGGGAAGTCATCCAATGCATTTTCAAGAATTTCCTTACTATCCAAGTCAAGATGGTTTGTCGGTTCATCGAGAATAAGCGTGTTTGATTTTTGGAGCATTAGTTTAGCGAGTGATAGCCGGGCTTTTTCTCCACCTGATAGAGACATGACAGACTTCTCAACATCTTCACCGGTGAATAAAAAGCGTCCAAGTACAGAGCGTACATCTTTTTCGTTCATCATTGGCCAGTCATCCCATAATTCTTGGAGAACGGAACCAGTGCCGATTAATGTAGCCTGTTCTTGGTCATAATAGCCGAATTGAACGTTTGTCCCATAACGGATATTTCCGGATATCGGTTTCTGGTCTTTAATGATTGTCTTCAATATTGTTGATTTCCCAACACCGTTTGGTCCAATAAGGGCAATGCGGTCTTGTTTGTAGACACGCATACCGATACCGGTTGAAACAGGAATCCCGTCGTATCCGACTGCTATATCTTCTAGTGCTAACACATCATTACCGCTTGGGCGATCGATTGAAAAGGTGAAGTTTGCGGATTTTTCATCTCCATCTGGAGAATCCATCCAATCGGTCTTTTCTAATGTTTTACGGCGACTTTTCGCCATTTTAGATGTTGATGCCCTTGCGATATTCCGCTGAACAAAATCTTCAAGCTTAGCTTTCTCTCCCATTTCCTTCACAAATAGCTTTTGATCACGCTCATAGTTCTTCGCCTTTTCGTCAAGATAAGCACTATAGTTACCTGTATACTTCACAACTTTTTTTCTCGATACTTCGTAGACAATGGTGACGATTTCATCCAGGAAATAACGGTCATGAGAAACAATCAAGATGGCACCTTCGTAAGACACTAGGTATTTCTCCAGCCAGCCGAGTGTTTCAATATCAAGATGGTTTGTCGGCTCGTCAAGGATAAGAAGATCAGGTTTGCTAAGCAACATTTTAGCAAGTGCCAATCGCGTCTTCTGTCCACCAGAAAGAAGAGTGACATTTTTGTTGTAGTCCTCCGGATAAAAACGCATTCCATGTAGGACAGAACGCGTATCCGATTCGTATTGGTAGCCGCCGGAGTCTTTGAATTCAATTTGCAGTGCATCGTATTCTTTCATCACGCGATCATAGTCGGCCGGGGTGTCATAGACAGATGGGTCCGCCATCTGCCCTTCAAGCGACCTAAGCCGTCTTTCAATACTATGGAGCGGTTCAAATACGGTCATCATTTCTTCCCAAACCGTCAATTCAGAATCGATGCCTGAATGCTGTTCCAGATAACCGATTCGTATATCTTTAGGGACAATTAAATCCCCCGAATCAGCACTCATTTCTCCCGCGATTATTTTGAGTAATGTCGATTTTCCAGCACCGTTCCGTCCGACGAGTGCGACACGATCACGATGCTGGACTTCAAGCTTTACGTTCTCTAATATATCTGTTCCTGAAAATGATTTTGTTAGTCCGTTCACTTGTAATACAATCAAAGTAAGCACCTCTATTCCTCTTCAGTTTAAATCAATGGCGCCAAGCGTGCAACGGTCGGCTTTACAACATTCATTATCTACTGTACGATAGAATCGCCTTTAAGTACGTGCAGGAGGGTTAACATGATAGGAGAAACACAGAAAATACCACAGGCAACTTCAAAGCGTTTGCCACTTTACTATAGATTTTTGCAAAACTTTGCGAACTCAGGAAAAAAACGTGTTTCATCCAGTGAGTTAAGTGAAGCAATGAAAATCGATGCAGCCACAATACGCCGTGACTTTTCACATTTTGGGGCACTTGGCCGCAAAGGTTATGGTTATGATGTACACTATCTCGTTGATTTTTTCCGTCAGACGCTTGATCAGGATGAAGTAACGGATGTTGCCCTTATCGGGGTTGGCAGTTTAGGAAATGCTTTTTTGAAATATAATTTTCATAAGAACCATAATACGCGTATCGTCGTTGCATTCGATCCGAAAGCTCCAAGTGATGGAGAGGAAATGAGCGGAATCCCTGTCTTTCATCCCGACATGATTAAAGAAAAGATAAAGGAATTAGGTATCGATCTTGTTATCCTCTCAGTCCCTTCCCGTGTAGCCCAAGAAGTGACAGACCAGCTTGTTGAAATCGGTATAAAAGGAATTCTTAACTTCACTCCCATCCGGCTTGCAGTGCCGGAATCAGTTCGGGTGCATACAATCGATTTATCTGTTGAGTTACAAACGCTTATCTACTTTATAAAAAATGACGTAAAAGATTCACATATGTAATGGTTCATAAATAGTAATGCCGACAGGTTTCGTGTAAAATAGACACAGGAAGAATTGAAATACGTTCTTCCCCAAAGAAGGATTGAGTTCAATTCCTATCTTATGAAGGAGGTGTCCGGAATGCCAGGTCCAGGAAGTCTGATTATCATTGCTGTTATTGCATTGCTCGTATTCGGTCCTAAGAAACTGCCTGAAATCGGGAAAGCCTTCGGTTCTTCATTGCGTGAGTTTAAACACGCGACGAAAGGTCTCGCTGAAGATGACGACGTAAAGAAAGTGGAAGACAAGAAAGAAGAACTGAAGTAAGTTAGGATGTCTGTCCGATGAATGATAAAAATTTAACAGTCATTGAACATATAGATGAAATTAGAAAACGGCTGATGGTCATTGTCGTTTTCTTTGCAGTTGGAATAGTTGGCGCTTTTTTTGTGGCGAAGCCGCTTATCCAATTTCTGCAGAATGATGGAGAAGCGAATAATATCGCATTAAATGCTTTTAACGTACTCGATCCAATCATGATTTACGTAAAAGTGATCATCTTTATAGCCATCATCGTTATTTCTCCGGTGCTGATGTACCAATTATGGTCGTTTGTATCACCTGGATTACATGAAACTGAACGACGTGCGACATTAAATTATATTCCGTTCACCTTTTTACTGTTTGTGGGGGGAATTGCGTTTTCGTATTTTGTCTTGCTTCCATATGTGATGCAGTTCATGATGAACTTATCCACAGAGCTCGATATAACCCAGACAATCGGGATAAATGAGTATTTCACATTCCTTTTCCAACTGCTTATACCATTTGGGATTGTCTTCCAATTGCCGGTTGTCTTGCTATTTTTAACACGACTCGGCATATTGAACCCCAAGACGCTTGTGAAAATACGGAAGTATGCTTATTTTGTCCTCTTCGTGATTGCGGCGTTCATTACACCACCTGACTTATTGTCACATATGTTCGTCACAGTTCCGTTGTTTGCACTCTATGAAATAAGTATCTTCATATCCCGTTTTGGGCATAGAAAATACTTGAAGGCAGAACAGCAACGGCAATTTGAAGAAGCGAAAGCTGAACAACAACGTCAGATTGATGAAGTTAATGATCAACAGCAGCTATAATGAAAAAGTCTTCCAAAACCCGAAATCGGGCTTTGGAAGACTTTTTTTAATAGAAATAGCATAAGTTTTCGAGTCGATGTCTAGACTTCAGGCGCAAACCGCTTTACGCTTTTCCTATTGCAGGAAGGCAATGATAGCTTGTTTCATATCTTGCATTTGCTGTAACTTGTCGAGATTCAGGTTGAGGATAACTACAAATCCATTCATTAGTAAATGAGCGATTATTGGTGTCAGTATTCGTTTTGTCCGGTAGTACAAGTAGGCGAAAACAAAAGCTGGCATCATATATGTCAGAAGGTGTTCGAATTCGTTATGTACAGCAGCAAAAACGAGGGCGCTGACAATGGTTGCAATCCAGAAGTTTGTCTTTTGATAAATTCCTCCAAAGATAACCCTTCTGAAGATGATTTCTTCCAAAATCGGTGCAAACAGTACTATGCAAATGATGATAATCGGCGAGACTTTCGCGATATCGGAAAGGATTGCAGTGTTGTCGGATCCCGGTTCTATTCCGATTGCAATTTCGATTGCGCCGGCAAGCATCTGCCCTCCTAGGGCCAGGAAGAAGCCAATGAATCCCCAAAGGACTGAATTGCCGATGGAAGATTTTTTACCCTTGAACACTTGGAAGAAGTTTTTCTTAGGCAAGATGATTAGCAAGAAAAGAATTACCGCAATTACGTTAACCAGGAAGAGCGACCAAGAACTTGCGTGGTACTTAATTTCTTGAATAGTGTATTGCTCATTCCAAGGGAAGTAATTGAACAAGCCCTTTGCCACATAGACACTGCTCAACTGCATTAAAATGTAAGTAACTAAGAGATAAATATAGATTTTCCAATTTTTCATCTAGCGCCACCCTTTCAAATGGGGATGAAGTCAATTTTATCTGTTTCAAGGGAGATAAGCAAAGAAATATGCAGAGTATTTCACTTGCAATAAATGCAAATGTTCATTATGATTAGAAATGTATTAGCACTCCAGTCTAATGAGTGCTAAATGGGAGATATTACTTTGAGGAGGTTGTTTCAATTGTTGAAACCATTAGGTGACCGTATTGTTATCGAGCTAATCGAGGCAGAAGAAAAAACGTCAAGCGGTATTGTTATACCGGACTCTGCAAAAGAGAAACCGCAAGAAGGTAAAGTTTTTGCAACAGGTACTGGACGCGTTCTTGAAAACGGCCAACGTGTCGACTTAGAAGTTAAAGAAGGAGATCGAATCCTTTTCTCAAAATATGCAGGTACTGAAATCAAACATGAAAATAACGAATATCTGATCTTGCGTGAAAGCGATATTTTAGCGATTATCGGTTAATAAACTGATGCTCGGATTGTTTAAAAATACACGAAAAATCAGGAGGGTACTTATAAATGGCTAAACAAATTAAATTCAACGAAGACGCACGAAGCGCAATGCTGCGTGGGGTAGATACATTAGCGGACGCTGTAAAAGTAACGCTTGGGCCTAAAGGACGTAACGTTGTTCTTGAGAAAAAATTTGGTTCACCGCTTATTACAAATGACGGTGTAACAATCGCACGTGAAATTGAACTTGAAGATGCATTCGAAAACATGGGTGCAAAACTTGTTGCTGAAGTTGCCTCTAAAACGAATGAAATCGCTGGTGACGGTACAACAACTGCAACGGTTCTAGCACAAGCTATGATCCGTGAAGGACTGAAAAACGTTACTGCTGGTGCTAACCCTGTCGGAATCCGTAAAGGAATCGAAAAAGCGGTTGCAACTGCAGTTGAAGGTCTTAAAGAAATTTCGAATGAAATCGAAGGAAAAGAAGAAATTGCACAAGTTGCATCCATCTCTTCCGGAGACGAAGAAGTAGGACAACTCATTGCAGAAGCAATGGAGCGTGTTGGCAACGACGGCGTCATTACAATCGAAGAGTCTAAAGGATTTACAACTGAACTGGACGTTGTTGAAGGAATGCAATTCGACCGCGGCTATGCATCTGCTTACATGGCAACAGATACAGACAAAATGGAAGCAGTTTTGGACAATCCTTATATCTTGATTACAGATAAAAAGATTACGAATATCCAAGAAATCCTTCCTGTTCTTGAGCAAGTTGTTCAACAAGGTAAACCACTTCTTATGATTGCAGAAGACGTTGAAGGCGAAGCACTAGCAACACTCGTTGTGAACAAGCTGCGCGGCACATTCAATGCTGTTGCTGTTAAGGCACCAGGATTCGGCGATCGTCGTAAATCAATGCTTGAAGATATTGCGACATTGACAGGCGGAGAAGTTATTACAGAAGACCTTGGTCTTGACCTTAAATCAGCTGACCTTTCTCAACTTGGTCATGCAGTGAAAGTTGTCGTTACTAAAGACAACACAACAATCGTTGAAGGCAGCGGCAACTCGGATCTTATCGCAGCACGCGTTAACCAAATCCGTGTTCAACTTGAAGAATCGACTTCTGAATTCGATAAAGAGAAATTGCAAGAACGTCTTGCTAAACTTGCAGGCGGCGTAGCGGTTATCAAAGTTGGAGCAGCTACTGAAACTGAACTGAAAGAACGTAAACTTCGCATTGAAGACGCATTGAACTCCACGCGTGCAGCTGTTGAAGAAGGTATCGTCTCAGGTGGTGGTACTGCGCTTGTAAACGTCTACAGTAAAGTAGCGACATTACTAGAGTCTACTGAAGGCGATGTTGCAACAGGCATTAAAATCGTACTTCGTGCACTTGAAGAGCCAGTACGCCAAATCGCTAACAATGCAGGTCTTGAAGGATCTATCGTCGTTGACCGCTTGAAACGCGAAGAAGTCGGAGTCGGTTTCAACGCAGCAGATGGCGCATGGGTAAACATGATGGAAGCTGGAATCGTTGATCCGACTAAGGTTACTCGTTATGCACTCCAAAACGCAGCATCTGTTGCAGCGATGTTCTTGACTACTGAAGCTGTTGTTGCAGATCTACCATCGGAAAACCCAATGGGCGGCGGAATGCCTGACATGGGTGGTATGGGCGGCATGATGTAATCAACTTCACAGGTTATTTTGTGAAGCTATCGCGTTCATAATTAATTCAAATAGAAATAACCACTTCTCAGAAATTTGGAGAGGTGGTTATTTTTTATGCTATTATAATTAGTTTATCTAGATTGAACTATAGAATTCCATTGAAACCGCTACAGCGCTACTAGTCGTATGGGTGTTAATGAGAAATTTATAAATAACCTATACTACATAAAGCCCTTGAAAACTCTATTAGGAGTTTTCAAAGGCACAAAGTTTTGTCAACATTAAATTTTTAATGTGATCAACCGTAAATCATACAGTTCAGGCGGGGAATGATAACACTTCCCGCAAAATAAATTATTTATATAATTTTAATTGTCATTTTACTTCTTTAGTGAACTAAATAAAGAATTGTAAGCTGTAACAACTTGTTGATAATAACCGACTAAGTTGTCCCAAACCGTTGGTTGAACAGTTTCTTTAGCAGGTTCTTCTGCAGCAATGTCACCCTCAAAAGGTGTTTCTGCTACATCTTCAGCAGATTCTTCTGCAGCAATGTCACCCTCAACAGGTGTTTCTGCTACATCTTCAGCGGGTTGTTCCACAGTATCGTCACCCTCAACAGGTGTTTCTGCTACATCTTCAACGGGTTGTTCCACAGTATTGTCACCCTCAACAGGTGTTTCTGCTACATCTTCAGCAGATTCTTCCACAGTGTCGCCAACAACAGGTACTTCTGCTAGATCCTCAGCAGTTTCTTCTGCTACATTGCCATCTTCGTCTGGTAAGATCATACCAAGATGTTCTTGGATAAGGAAATCATAGTAATCAATTAAACTTCCATAATTTTGTATGATAGATCTATATTCATTTACTTGCTCTTCTGTTATAATATTGCTATCAGTAGATTGGTCAGGTGACTTAGTATCTTCATTGATATTATCGTCAGCTGGCTTTTCTGTTTCGTCAGTTTCATTTGCTGATTCATCTTCAACAGCAGGTTCCTCTTCAACCACAGGCGCGTCCGTTGCATCCTCTTCAACTACAGGTACATCTGTAGTTTCGTCTTCAATCACAGGTACTTCCGTTGCTTCCTCATTAATTACAGGTGTACCAGTTGTTCCGTCTTCAATCACAGGTACATCTGTAGCTTCGTCTTCAATCACAGGTACATCCGTTGTTTCGTCTTCAACTACAGGTACATCTGTAGCTTCGTCTTCAATCACAGGTGCATCCGTTGCTTCCTCTTCAACTACAGGTACATCTGTAGTTTCGTCTTCAATCACAGGTGCATCCGTTGCTTCCTCTTCAACTACAGGTACATCTGTAGTTTCGTCTTCAACTACAGGCACATCTGTAGCTTCGTCTTCAATCACAGGTGCATCCGTTGCTTCCTCTTCGTCGACAGGTACATTCGTAGCTTCATCTTCATCTGGTGCCATTTCCTGCAAATTTTTATTTGCAATTGACCGCATTATTTTTCCTTTTTCAGGAGAACCGGGAATACTGGTTGCAAAAGATGAAACCTCTGCGCCGTGATTTTTAAACCCTGTATCTTCGCCCTTTTCAGCTGCTAATGCTGAGCCACCTGCTCCGAAAATAGCAGCTGTTAGCATTGAGGTTGACATTACAAACGGCAAAATTTTCTTATTCGTGCTCTTTTCTTTTTGATTAGTTTCTTTAACCAAGAATCATCAAACTCCCTTTTTTGAATTTTTTAATCCCGACTACTAATTCGAAATTGAAATGACACGCATTCTATTAAGACGTTATGTACATCTACCTCCTTCTCAATCAATGGTCTAAAACAGGGTCAGTTTTTTAAAGTATTCGTTATGAAGCTTTTCGCTCGAATAAATTAGCAGTGCCCCTTCTGCTTATTAACTACAATAACAAAAGAAAATAACAAGAGTATAACGGCCAAGTAACAAGTTTTCGTGGAAATATTAACCTTTGTCACAATTTAAAAACGCTCCAAGAGTCCTGACTCATAATTAACCAAAGACTAAAAAGGAGGTCTATTCTAATAGATCTGCCTCGTTAATACAGTTTATCCCTTTTGCAAAAAGAACCAAGAAAGTGCTGTCCAAACGTATCGTATTACTTTTTTGACATCTATATTGACTGGTCTAAAGGGTCTAACGTTATTCAATTTTAATATTACATTCAGAAATATCGAGAAATGGTCTGCTTATAAAAATCTATGAATGAACGGCTCTAAGACAAGTTAAACTATACAAAACACAGCGTAACTTGTGGAAATAAAGCTGACGACTGAAGCAGTTGTTGCAGATTCACCTGACGCGAACCCGATTGGCGAGGGAATGCCTGATATGGGCGGCATGATATAAGCTTAACTACATAAATAGTGTTATAACAGGGGTTTACAATGATACAGACTCCGCTTTTTTCGAGAAAAGGTAACATTATATTTTCAAAACTATGTATCAAATCCTCTAATACTAAGTTAAGTTTCATAGGCTAACGTGATTAGTTGTTCGATTTAATTCAAAAATACCTTCTTCACTATCTATTTCACAATAAGATTTGGTAGTAGTAATATGTAGTGAATACATAGTCTTTTAAATTATCCAACCTCTACTTTTATGACGCTTTTTTTATTATATCCAGATCATCATCGATAACTTCTTCTCTTTGTAAAAATTAGGGGAATTTTCTAATCTGAAAATAGGTACAGTAATTGTTGGTTATTGTAATAGTCTTTATATTGTGGAGGATCGGTTTGATTGGTATTATAGTGCTGGTACAGATTTACTAATAGCTCATAATTTAGTTTCACATATAATTCTTAGTATCAAAGGCGGGGGAGTCTAATGAGACAGACGCATAAGCGATATTTGTTAGCTTTTATAGCGATCTTAATAATGATCATAATGATAGAAAAGCCCAGGACTGCTGCGAAACAGGTCGAGGCATTAGGGACTTTTGATATAAATGACAATCTACAATCGAAAGAATTTTATACAGATTTAGATGGTGAATGGTACTTTTTTGAGAAAGCATTATTAACACCTAATGAAGTGATGGATCAGCGAAGGAATGGAATGGGAAGAGTGGTTTCACTTCCTAGCTCGTTTGAGACACAAACGGGGGAAATCAATACATACGGAACATATAGCACAACGATCAAAATTCCTAAAGAATATGTAGGGGAAACATTAGCAATTCATATTCCCTTTCAATACAGTGCCTATACACTTTATATAGATCAAACAGAAGTCTCTAAAAATGGTGTAGCGGGGCAAGATTCAGCGTCACATATTGCTGAAATGGCTCCAAGAACAGGATATTTTATTGCGCAATCGGATGAAGTGTACCTCACTATTCAAGTATCTAGCTTCGATCATATTCGAGGGGGATTTGAGAACTCCATTTATTTAGGGGAAGCGTCAGTTGTAGCTCAAAAGTTTAATACGAATATGATAAGTACCCTTTTTATGAATGGTTGTATTTTCATCATTGGTCTGTTTATGATTTTATTTGCTTGGTATCGTAGACAGGAGCCTGTGTTTTTTATATTCGGGATTTTTGCTATGCTCATATCTGTTCGTGCTTTATTTACTGTACCTTTTTACTATACGCTCATATTTTTAGATATGTCTTGGCTCTGGGGAACCAGATTAGAATATATTTTAACAGAGGCGACGTCAATGTTTTATGTCATTTTATTGTGGAAGTGGCATGAAAAGGAGTTTTCCAAGAAAATAATGTATGGGCTAGTTATTATACATTCAGCGCTTATTGTTACGACTTCATTTACACAGCCTATATTTTTTCAGGCTTTATTTTTTAATGTGTTTTATTTGGCTATTCCTACCTTTTTCTATGTAATTTATGTTATTTCCAAGAGTATTCGTAATAAGAACAGAAACGCAAAAGTAAATCTAATCGGGATGGGACTTATATTTTTGGCATTTTTTAATGATTTTGCGATAGGGCAGAATTGGTATCAAGGATCGACATTAATGTTGCCAGCGGTTGGCGTCTATGTAATGATCCATGTAATCCTGATGAGTAAAAATTTTGCTGAGTCGGTTCGGAAAACAGAGCAACAAAACAAGCAACTATTAGCTTTAAATGCATCAAATGAAGAGCTTGCCATTCAACTTCAAAAAGAGATTAAGCAAAAGGATGACTTTCTTGCAAATACATCCCATGAACTTCGGAATCCACTACATGGCATTATTAATATCACACAGTCAATTTTGTATAACAGACCTAATTATCTGGATGAAAAAACTCAAAATGACTTGGAACTTCAACTGACGATTGGGCATCATATGTCACGGACTTTGGAAGATTTACTAGACATTACCCGCTTGAAGGAACATAGGATCCAACTGAAAAGGGAGCGTCTTGACATACAAGCTATCTCTGCAGGCGTTGTTGATATGCTCAAAGTTCTAATTGAAAATAAAGATATTCAAATGGAAGTACGAATCCAAAGCGACTTTCCTAGTGTAGCAGCGGATAAAAATCGGCTGATTCAAATTTTGTTTAATCTTCTTCACAATTCGGTGAAATATACCGATGAAGGCATCATTACTATCGATGCTGACATACACGAGGAAAAAGCCCATATTCATATCACCGATACGGGTGTAGGGATGAATGAAAAAACGCTACGTACAATTTTTGAACCATATGAACAAGGTGATTCCAGTATTACAGCAATTGGGGGTGGTCTCGGTTTAGGTCTAAGTATCTGCCAACAGTTAGTGGAAATGCATGGTGGAATCATAAAAGCGAGTTCCATCTTGGGCGAAGGTTCGATATTTACATTTACTTTACCACTAGCAGAAGGCTCTTTTGAAGAGCAAATAGCCACAACAATAACCCCATCTCTGGATATGAGTGAATTTCCTATTAAAGAAACACCGATTGCTATGCATCATGCAATGATTGAAGCATTTACTAAAAATACGCCACCCTCATACAGACCGAGAGTTTTGGCTATTGACGACGATCCAGTGAATTTGAAAGTGTTGACCAACATTCTTACTGAAGACCAATATGAGGTAGAGGTTGTTACTAGTGGAAAAGAAGCATTAAAACAACTTGAATGGAAGAAGTGGGATTTAATTATTTCAGATGTTATGATGCCCACTATGTCCGGGTATGAATTAACCCGTTTCATCCGAGAAAAATTTTCAATATCTGAACTTCCTATTCTTCTTTTAACAGCGCGAAGTAACCCGGAGGATATCTATACTGGTTTTTTAGCAGGTGCAAATGATTACGTTACAAAACCAGTCGATGCAGTGGAGTTAAATGTTCGGGTATTTGCTTTAACCAATTTACAAGCATCAATTAATGAACGGTTAGGGATGGAAGCTGCATGGCTTCAAGCACAAATTCGCCCACACTTTATGTTAAATACACTGAATGCGATTGTTTCATTGAGCGAGACAGATACACCGAGAATGGCCCGTCTTCTTGAGAAGTTCGCACATTATTTACAGAGCAGTTTCTATCTGAAAAACTTAGACAAGGTTGTCTCTCTTCAAGATGAACTTGATTTACTTGACTCTTATTTATATATTGAAAAGGAGCGGTTTGGGGATCGGCTACATATAAAATGGGAAATAGACGAAGTCAAAGATGTAATGATTCCGCCTTTATCTATCCAAACTTTAGTAGAAAATGCTGTCAATCACGGAGTGTTGAAGCGAATAGCTGGAGGCTCAATAACAATACGAATCCGAAAAAAAGACGGCTATACGGAAATTGCCGTTATCGATGACGGTGTCGGAATGGACGAAGAAAAGATAAAACAAATCTTTATCATCCAACCCGATCTGAAAAAAGGCATTGGACTAGTCAATACCGAACAACGTTTGAAGCGATTGTACGGAAAAGGTCTGAGCGTTTTCAGCACCCCCAATGACGGAACAAAAATTACATTTACTGTACCAACCAAGTCATAGTTGGGTGGTGGAATGCCTAGAAAGGTGTAACATCCTTTACAAATAGCTAATTTAATGAGTATTTGTGAATAATTGGCTGCTCTAGTGGTCATTTTCTTGATAATCATTAGAGATAGTTTGTTTAAAATGAATAAGTTTATATAAAGATATGATCGGCTAAAGCTACTGGGACTGTCCCAGCAATAACTTATCATAATGACTGATGTTGAATTACTAACGATTACCCATGCGGAAGACGGTTTTGATAACATCGACTAAAACATTGTTTTATCACTGTTTGTAGCAGTACGTAGCAATCTATAAAAGCCATCTCAATTAAAATTAATTAGTTTAGGAATAACCATTTCTCAGTTAATTGGAGGGGTGGTTATTTTTTATGCTTTTAAAATTTACATATCAAGATTTTTGGAAGACAGAAAAATTTAAGAACACACTACAGAGGAATAATAGAAACTATGAGCGGACGCTAGCGCTGTTTATCGAGTGCTACGTTGAGTGAGGTATATATTAACATTGATACATTAGTCAGAGCCATGTACGTAACTACCTAATCGATTGTCAGAAGAGAGGGAATAAGTTGGGGACAATTAATACTGAAACTATGGGAATCCGAGCATCTTTCAATTCCCTAAAGGTTAATTGACTGTTCCGCCGAACTTGAATCGAGGTCTCGACTCTCAATTGGGTGGTTCCGACTTGTAACAGGGCCAAGCACCCTCTAAATGTCTTGGAAATGTGATGAATGTTACTTTCGTAACTGGCAAATAATTTGAGTGAAACATATACTGAATATTCAATGTTTATCAAGAGAGGGGACTACTATTTGCCTGGTCGAATTTTCCGCATGGTTGTTTGTTTTGCTGTAATTTTGGTGATTGGGGTTTTTTCACAACATTGGAAAGCCTCTGCAAGCTCGTCTGATTCTATTATAAAAATCTATATTGATACAAAGGAGGTAAACGTAAAAACTCCACCTCAGATTAAGAATGGTACTACGTTCGTTCCTTTACGGGCTGTATTTGAGGCTTTACAGATGGAGGTAATTTGGGAGCCGAAGAAACAATTAGCTACTATAAAAAACAGTGAGAAGACGATTGCTTTAGTTGTTGGAGAGAAAAAAGCTAAAGTAAATAATAAAACGATTACACTTCAAGTTGCAGCGGAAAGCATTGATGGGGCCTTGCAAGTGCCACTTCATTTTATTGGTGATGCTACTGGAGCCCTTGTTTACTGGGATCCCTATAACGCCGAAGTCTCTATTGTTACATTGGAATTCATGAAAGAAAATAATGTTAAGAAAGAAGAGTTGGATAAAGCGGTAAAAGAGTATTTGAATTCTAAAGCAAAGGAAGAGGCTGATAAGAAAAAAGAGGATTCTAAGCCTAAAAAACAAAATAAACCAACGGCTCCTGTAGATCTGAATAAATTGAACGGAATGTATTATGGATTTCGGGCGGATTTAGGTGGTTATGAATGTGGGGGTTTGTGTTGGGACATCTACACCTTCATGCAAAATAAAAAGGTACTGATTGGACCGCCAACGAATGGAGGTCCGGAAACGATTGATTGCAAAAAGGAAAAATGTCTTAATTACTCGATTAGCAAGGGGGAGCTAAAGCTTAGTAACGGAAAATCCATTCCAATCAAGAAGTCGGAAAATGGTTTTCTTATGATAAACGGGACTATGTTAGATAAGGTGCAGCCAGTTCCTAAAGGGACTACTTTTAATAATAATTATACCTTTATGGGATACTCTGGTTTAATCGGGATTACTCCGGCCGCCAACTCATGGACATATAAATTAACCCTTCGAGCAAATGGAACGTTCGAGCTGTCAGGCGTGAGTATAGGTAGTTTGATGGCAAATAGTAATCCTTCGACACATACCAGCCAATCCAGCAAAATAGAAAAAGGCAAGTATAAGATTCAAAACAATACGATCACGATGACAGACGGTGATGGTAAAGTTCATAAATCTTTATTCTTTATTCATGATTCCGACATAGATGATATCCAGATTGGAGTAAGAAATTATTATGTCAATTAGGGTTTCAGATTATAGAATATGATTTTTATAAAAGAAATCGATGCTTTCTTTCTCCGATACGCAAACGAAGTAGCAAAGAACCCAAACCAAATAAGGTATGGGTTCTTTATTATTTATTGCTTTAGTTATTAAGTTACTCATTTTGTAGAAGCCGTCACATTCTAATTTCAGGAAAAAGTAAGTACTATAAAGATTGTTAAATCAGCGTATATTTTAGTTTGTATTAGATTGTAGAGCCTACAACGTTATTGGTAGCGTGATGTAAGAATAATCTAAAACCTTTTATGTGTACGGGGAGAATTAGAGTAATGCTAAAAGTTAGCTTTTAAAGAAGCTTAATTTCAACCATTTGAAAAGACCTTTTCCAACACCGTTACTTCATTTGTAATCTACAAAACTATAGAAGGCTTTTATAAATGGTGAACTGTGATAACCGAAATTGGTATGTTTCCTTTATCACTATCATAACATCAATAGAATTGTCTACAATTACCAATAGGGAAGGCGGAGAGTGAATTTCAATTATTTAAGAGATAAGGCGGAATGGGTAACTACATAAAGAGTATTTTTAAAAACTCTTGTTCACAATTCGCTGAATCTAATGTACAATTTATAGACTACTAATTTAGGAGGAATATTTTGGTGAACTTTAAAAAAATTGGGGTAATAGTAAGCTCTACTGCTCTATCATTTGGGATGTACTCGTCTGCTGCCAACGCTTCAACTACAATGATTGGACAACCTGACAAAGTACAAATTCAAGTTGCTGCAACAGAAACAGTTTTTTCGAAAAATGATTTAATTAAGAAGTTTCGTGCTTTGTTTCCTAACCAGTTCGACTTTTTATCGAATAGTGATTTTAGAGTGGATAATAGTTACTTTTACCCTGAAGACGATACATTACGTTATGGCTTATCCTTTTTTAAGACAATTGATGGTAAGCAAGTAAGTGGGAGTGTTGGATTTGTTGGGGAGAATTTAGAAATTGAGAATTTTCATTATCAACCTTCGAATGAAGCAGAAGCTTTATTTCCCGCCAAGGTCTCAAAAGAGGATGCTAAGAAAATAGCCGTCGATTTTATCAAGAATACTCTTGGTGGAGAGGAATTTCAATTAGAAACGGATATCTTTAACTATTTTCCAAATCAAATATTAACTGAACCAATACAATACTCATTCTCTTTTGCCCGTACGGAAAATCAAGTATCCATTTCCGATCAAACAATTGGAGTATCTGTTCTTGGCAATGGTGAAGTTGTTAGTTTTTACAGAAGCTCTGTTAAGTTGGAAAATTCCACCTTTGATGATGTAAAACAAGTAATGGATAAAAACGAGGTTTTAAAGAAAGTAAAAGAAAATCTCTCTATAGATTTGCAATATCATATTGATACAGACTATCGAACGGGTGAACGCCGCGTTCAGCTTGTTTACCAGCCAACAACAAAGTTACGGGGGGTTAACGCACTTTCAGGTAAGTGGTTGACTGCAGACGGGTACACAGTAGAGTTCCCAGAGAAAACAAAAATAGAAAAAGTTACAGCTGATTCACTCCCGGCAAAACAGAATGGCATTACTTTAGAAGAAGCAAAGGAAATTGCTGAACAATTACTAGCCATTAAATCAGAGAAGGTTAAGTTGAATATTCAATCTATAGACGAAATAGAAAACCAAAATGGACAGGCAGTTATTAGCATTCAGTATATGTATGAATATGCGAATGGTGGACATGGAACGAATTTGGAGTTAGATAAAAATACGGGTGAGATTATTCAATACAGTGATCTAAAAAGTGACATGCTAGAACGAACTGAAGACAAACCTGAAAAAGAGAAAGCTTTGTCCCGGGAGGAAGCTCTCGCTCAAGCGGTGAAATATATTAAGGAATGGGCTCCATCTAATTTACATCACTATGCTATGCCTATAGAGGAAGCACACTTTGACGAGAGACAAGGTAATTATTACTTTTCTTTCCCGAGAATTGTAAATGGGATTACAGTGATGGGTGATCAAATTGGTGTGAGTATTGCCAGCGATGGTTCTTTAAACAGCCTTAATGTCAGCTATCAAGAGATGGAAGAATGGCCATCAATTGATGAAGTTATTTCTGAAGAAGACGCAATTGCTAACTTGAAAGAAGCACTAAGCTTAAAACTTAATTATATGAAACAAGGGAATAACAAAGATGATCATCACTATGATTTAGTCTATCTACCTGTTTTTAATGATGCAGACCTTAGTTTTTTAAATGCTAAGACGGGAGAATGGGATAGCTTGTATGGTGGTGGAAATTCAACCGTCATTTCACATCCATGGGCAGAAGAGGAACTTAATTATCTTATTAATGCCAAAATATTAGACATTAAAGATACTAAAAACTTTAATGGTGATGCCTCTGTATCAAAAGGGGAAGCAATAAAAATCATTATGAATTCACTTACTTATATTTATTCCGGCAGATATTATGGAGGAAACGAAAATACGAATCAAACTTTTGATAATATAGATTCCAAACACCCGCTCTATCAATCGGTCGAACGCGCCGTTGAACTGGGCATTATTAAACGGGACAGCCAGAGCTTTGATATGGATGCACCCGTTAAAAGAGAAGAATTGGCAGCTTGGTATATACGTGCTCTAGGTCTTGAGCAAGCGGCTAAGCAAAGCAGTATCTATAAACTTGATATTGTTGATGCAAATAAGGTACAACCGGAATACACCGGCTATGTGGCCTTGGCAACCTCAATGGGATTATTAAAGACTGACCAAAATCACTTTAACCCTGAACGAGAAGCGACGTATGCCGAGTTAGCAGTTTCAATTATTAAACTAGCACATGAAATGACTGAAAAAGGCAGGGGTCTAGGTTATTAAAGGTTAGACAACCAGTTTTTAAAATAGGAACGTAATGCGCCCAAACTCCCCCTTGATCATATGATCAGGGGGGAGTTTGTTTTGCGGTAATAAGCTTTTGCTGAATGACCATGCACTACGAATAGCAGTGAAAGCAAAAATTGCATAGATACCAAAACAAATAAAAACAAAAAGCCCCTTACATTTTAAGCAAGGGGCTTAAAAAATCGTTTAGAACACTTTTAAGTGAACTTTGTTTTATCGATAGCAAATGTTTACGAGATAGTTAAACCTGCGCTAGCAGTACCTATAACCACTCCGGCGATATCCAATCCTGATGTAGTTGACGAGAATACCATTAACAAGCGATCACCCGCTGCTACTGGCACTGGTAGGAAGTTGGACGACGTTCCATAAACTGTAGTGCCTACGGCTAGAAGACCTGTTATAGGCGGGGCTAGATCTACAGATACACCTGTAGGACTGAAAGTATTACTTCCTGCTGGTGCACGGAAGATTTGAGCTGTAATTGTTGTAGTTCCGAGAAGTGTCACTGCAGCCGTAAGAGTGAAAGATGCAGAAATAGCTGTTAACGTACCTGCTCGTGGAACCGAAAATGCTTCGTTGAACAGACCTGACAAGTCTATTGTAGCACCAAGAACGGTTGGGCTGAGAATGTTAGTACCAAATCCAACGAAAGCCGGCGTACTAACCAATCCACCTAAAATAGTAGTTAAAGTGACTGGCACAATACCGGAAGCGAACGGGATGACAGAACCAGTGTTAGCTGGCGGAATTATACAAGCGGAGTCAACAGCTGTGAATGGTCCAAGGGCTCTACAAACGTTTGAGCCGTTAGATGGTTGACAAAAACAGCTTGCTTGACTGCATCCGCCAGATCCACCACAACCACCACATCCGCGGTTACGAGAATTATTATAATACATTTTAACACCTCCTTTCTCTGCTATCCTATTCAGAAGAATAGCAGGGCGGACGGGCTATCAACTATTTGTTTTAAACGTTTTTAATTTATTCAGCATTAATGGTCGCGAACCCTCAACTAATTACTGACCGTAATTAAAAACCGCCCTGCTAATAAGTCAAAGCGGCTGTAGTGGTTGGAGTTAGACTAATTGTTGATTGCTCGGTTTTCTAGTTTAATTTTCTTTTCGAAAGAACTTGAAAAATGATATAGATTCTTTGCTTTTGGATTCTTGTTGTTTCGACCTTTTTGGAATTTCGATTAGCTCTTCTTTCTTTTCAATAGGGGCAACATAAGAAGTAGTGCCGAAGTATTCCTCTACGGTTTCTGTTGCGGTTTCTATATTTTCAGGTTCGCTAATAGTTGGCTGGAAAAACCCAGTGGTGTTTTTGTTTGGATTTGTAGGAAGTATATGTTTTTTTGAAACATTATTTAAATGAATTGTTGTTTTCATGCTTAGTTTTCTGTATTGGCCATCATATGGTTGATCAGGAATAATGCTGTTTGACGGGAAGTTTCGTTTACTGAAGCGCGGCTGCTCTTCGAGGGGCTTTTTCTGGATATCGCCTCTATCCGAAGGTGTTTGGCTAAAAGGTAATTCTTCGATACTTTTCGCTTCATTTACAAACTTTTTCAGTTGTTTGTAAGATGGGGGAAGGGTATCCGTTTGAATAGTAGAAATCGGGGTCTGGTCATTGGTTTGGGAAGACTCTTCCTTTATAAGATTTATGTCGCTCGCAACATTGTTATTATCGAAGTTTAAAACTTCTTGTAAGCCGACTTGGAGATTTGTTTCTTCTATAAGATCACTATTATCACTATCATTCTTCCTCAACTTATCCATAAGTACTGAAATATCTTGATTCAATTCCTCTACAGTTTGATGCAGAGAGTTGATCTGGATCGAAAATTTTTCAACTTGCAATTCTTGCTCCTCTAGATGTGTACTTTGCTTTTCATTCATTAGTTCAAGTTCCCCTTCTAAATCTGATATTTTCGTTTTAAAACCATTAAATTCGCCCTTCATGAAAAGATAGTCATCAATTGAATTTCCATTTTTCAATGTGGTTAAGGTATCTCTGTATGCTGCGATTTTCTTTTTTAGTTTTTCGATGTCATGAGTGGAGTATAACTTAGAATTTTCCATCTATTTTCACTCCTTTACAGTCCATTACTATTCTATTAATGATGGTTTCAATCCGTGACAAAATGCGGGATTCTTAGGGGGAAACAACGTTCTTACAAAAATACATATGCATGAAATTCTTCATTCTCTATCAATTAGAGGTGCAATTTGATGAAATTCTCGATAAGTCATTTCTTTGCCCATACACGAACTTTTTCACGTCATATGCTACGAACGAAAGATAAAAAACTTGGAGGTGTCTGCAAACATGCAAGAAAAAAAGTTGTGTGAGGGTCAAGAATTAATTTGTATAAATGTCGACAAGGTGTACGACTGGATTGTCAAAGAAAACTCATTTGATATTTTTCCAACAGGAGCAATTTCTTTTCCAGGAATATTACCCACGACAACTTTAGTAGGTGCTACTGTATCCTGTGATGTGACACCTGCTGCGATGAATCCAATCGTAATCACTAATCGTGATAATCGTCCATTCTGCATCGATGGTAAAAATGTAATGCTTCAACAGCTCAATATTCAAAAGAATTTCGATGTAACAATTCTCGTTACGCTAGCGAGCGGACTGGTGTTGACGAGCGCGATTATTCCTGTTAGCCGTTGTGAACAGGTAACCTTGTGCGCGCCTGAAGGAACAGACGTTGCAATTACTTACACGGATTTAGACTGTTTCGTGTGTTCTCCAGGAACGTTCACAATAGATACAACTGCACTAACAATCACATTCACTGGTCTAAATATTTCAGTCGCAACTTGTCAAAGTATCCAGTCAACATTCCCGGTAACTGTTGAGTTTTTAGCTGACTACTGTGAACCAAGAGATGATCTACCAACAGCTTGCCCTCCGCCAATGCGTCCACAGCAATGCTCTGTTGTTTTCCCAGACGGTGGCAATTGCTGCCACTAATATCGGGTAATGGTGATAATGATTAAGTACCAAACATATCTTAAAGAGAGGAGATTCCTCTCTTTATTTTTTTTGAAATGGGGTAGAAAATGGTGAAACACAGTAGAAATCATGTAGAAGAGAAGGTTGCGGAGCTTCAACATCAAACAAAATCATACCTGCATGAAATTAAGAAATTGATAGATGAGCTGCATGAACCTGCCAGAGTGAATATAATAAGTTATTTTACATACTCACTGAACATTTCACACGACCCGGAGCAGGAGAGCCTATGTCTAGGATCATATCATTTACATAACATAGGGAATCAGCCAATTATAAATCCTTACTTATGTATAAAAATCCCTAAAGATAGTCCTTTCTCTTTCTCCGGTAAATATGTTTATGAACACTTTAAGCAGTCATTAAAAGGTGCGGGTGGATGGGAACGAACAAATGAAAAAACGAATAAAGAGGAATTCTGGCTTAAGCCTTTAGGCAAACCATCGATAGAACCTAATGAAATCATTTCATTTTCGAATTTTCAGATTAAATGGTCGCCTAAAGAAACTTATGCAGGGAGTATCACTGGATTTACATTCAGTGATCAAGTGAAAGATGGGATTGCTGCGATTAATCCTATCAATCTTAATGGAACTGTCCGTATACAGGGGGATGAAAATGAGTGAATTCGATGGAAATGAACAAGATTTACTAATAAAGCATGTAATCCGCCAATTTATGAAAGACCAGCTTAACGAACGTAAAGAGGATAGGCATGAAAATAATAATAGTTTTGTATTTCTAGAGAATAGTACATTGAATATGTTAATTATCTATCTGTTGATGAACGGAGAGCGCCGGTCCTTTGGAGAAGTGAGTGAGGATTCTCAAGAAAAGACTTTAAAGAAGCTTGAACAAGTCATGGCGGATAACAAAAATGACTTTGAAGAAATGATTGCTTTGCTAAGAGAAAAGTTTTAAGGGCTTCTGATGCAACCCTTGCCACCGAAACACCTGTGAAAGGAGGTTCAGCTATGAATAGTGAATACATCAAAAATAAGGATCCTCTGCAACTCCAACAAATGATTATCTTTTTAAAGGCAGAATTAGCAAAGTATAAACAGGAAGTTAAAAAATATCATGACAGCTACCACTATTCATTAGCAGAAAAGCTAGAGCAGGAAAATCTACAGTTAGTAAATGAAAAAAACATGCTATCTGAGGAGTTACAAACGTTACATAAAGAATTTGAAAAGCGGACTAATGACTATAAAAAACATATTCATTTACATGAGATCCAAAGCGAAAAGTATATTACTTCTATTGATACATTGAGGAAAACAAAAACTGGTTTATGGACGACGAATAAACAGTTGACCGATGTCATTAATGATTTAAAAGACGGACTTGATACCAGTCTATATAATGATAGGCAAATTTCTTCTCTTTATAATAAGATTGCAGAGTATAAAACGACTATAGAGCAGCTCGAAAATAAGTTGGTACATCTCATTCAAGAATCCAATACAGAAGTGCAATCCCGAATAGAAAAATTAGACATAACTAACCAAAAGCGAATCGAATCTGAAAAAGTGCAACAGCATTTACTAAAAGAAATCGAAGAAAAAAGCAGTATAATAAGAAGACTACAAAGTGAAGTATCAGATTTACAAAAACAGAATAAAAAAATTGCAGCAAATAAAAGCGGTAACAGAAAGAATAGCATTTCTACAGATATTAACTCCTACGATTTGACAAGTCTATCTGCAATTGATGCTGAAACACTTCTGCAATTAGACCGTCAAATAAAAGAGTTATTGGCTAAATCGTTGGACTACGAGGAAAAATTGGATGCTAAATTGATTTTACTTAATATGTTGGAACATGAATTAGATCAGATTACTGGAGAAATTGAAGCCATAAAAATGTCCCATGTAGATGACAGGGTTTCAAAGAAATATTGACAACGTTGAGACTGTGATATGTTGGAAAAATAAACTCATAAAAGCTCACCTTTTCAATTGGGTGAGCTTTTTAGTATGCTCGATGTTGAGTTACAAAAAGGGCAAACGGACATCCATTTGTTCAGTTATACTTTCCCTTTATTGTTGATACTGTTCGAGTAGATTTATTACTTCTGGAGGCCCTCTATCATACAGGATTTGTCATTCCATTGGAAATGCATCACCCATTAAGAACCGTTTCAATATCTTTCTTTTAATCCATCATATAAGCGTTTACATTTCGCCATTTTTGCACTATCATACTTGTATACAAGTATATCTATATGTAGATAGGGAAGTGATGGTATGAGTAAATCCAAGGATTTCCTATATCCTGAAAAATGGATTGCAAGCGCTTCCACAGGAGGACGTTTAGCATGCGAACTTAGGATGCGGATTATTTCCGGCGTAATAGAAAAGGGCACTGTTTTATCGGAAAATAAATTAGCTTTGGAATTTGAAGTGAGTCGTTCTCCTATTCGCGAGGCATTAAAAATATTGGCATCAGAAAATATTATACGATTAGAAAGAATGGGTGCGGTTGTAGTTGGTTTAACCGAGAAGGATATCAAGGAGATCTATGATGTACGTTTACTGATAGAAACCTTTGTTTATGAACGAATCGTTAAAATAGACACAACGGAATTAGTAAGAGAACTAAGTAAGATACTCGAAATGATGGAAGTCGCCATTAAATACAAGGATGCAGATGAATTCTCCTATCAAGACGTTTTGTTTCATGAAACGATTATTCGTTCAATTGACCATTCATACATCATGCTGATTTGGAATAACACGAAACCTGTTATGGAAAGTTTAATCCTTTTATCGATGCGAATGCGTTTGGTGGAAAAATACGATGATTTCACACGTATCTTGAGTAACCATGAAATTTATATTAAAGCCATAAATACAAAAGATCGAGATATCATGATTCAAGCTTTGCATCAAAACTTCGATGATGTGCAAGGTAAAGTGACAGACCTTTGGATGTCGCAACAAATGCTCGCTAAAAGAAAGGAGCGAAAAGTATGACGAACTATATGTTAGGTGTAGATATAGGTACAACGAGTACTAAAGCTGTTTTATTTACCGAAAAAGGTGAAATCATACAGCAAGAGAATATTGGGTATCCCCTTTATACACCAGACATCTCAACAGCAGAACAGGATCCAGAAGAAATATATCGAGCGGTTTTACAAGCCATTTCAACTATAATGAGAAGTTCACAAATTTCTCCGGAAAAGTTACTGTTCATATCATTTAGCAGTGCGATGCATAGCATTATCGCGATGGATGAAAATGATCAGCCGCTGACGCAGTGTATCACCTGGGCAGACAATAGAAGTGAAGCTTGGACCCGTAAAATAAAAGAAGAGTTAAATGGTCATGAAGTGTATAAACGAACTGGAACACCTATTCACCCCATGTCCCCTTTAAGCAAAATTGCTTGGATCGTGCATGACCGTCCTGAAATAGCGATAAAAGCCAAAAAGTATATAGGCATTAAAGAATACATTTTCAAAAAATTCTTTGACCGGTATGTCGTGGATCATTCTATCGCTTCAGCAATGGGCATGATGAATCTTAAACAACTGAAGTGGGATGAAGAGGCATTGGAAATTGCCGGGGTGACCCCCGATCAGCTTTCGGAACTTGTACCGACAACCGAGATTTTCACTAATTGTAACCTGGGAATAGCGAACAAGCTTGGTGTCACTCCGCAAACTTCCTTTGTCATTGGTGCAAGTGATGGGGTTCTTTCCAATATAGGCGTGAATGCGATAGGCAAGGGAGAAGTTGCAGTAACGATTGGGACGAGTGGCGCGATTCGAACAATCATAGACCGACCTCAAACAGACGAAAAGGGACGGATATTTTGTTATGCACTAACCGAGAAACACTGGGTTATTGGCGGTCCTGTAAACAATGGCGGAATGGTACTTCGCTGGATTCGCGATGAATTTGCCTCAGCAGAAGTAGAAACAGCGAAGAGGCTTGGCATTGATCCATATGAAGTGTTAACGAAGATTGCTGAACGTGTAAGACCCGGATCGGATGGATTACTCTTCCATCCATACCTGGCAGGAGAACGTGCACCCTTATGGAATCCTGATGTACGCGGCTCATTTTTTGGTTTAACAATGACGCATAAGAAAGAGCATATGATTCGAGCGGCTCTTGAAGGCGTGATTTACAATCTATACACAGTATTTTTAGCATTGATGGAAGTCATGGATGAACCAGTTATCCGAATTCAAGCAACGGGCGGATTTGCACGGTCAGACGTTTGGCGTCAAATGATGGCCGACATATTCGATCTGGAAGTAATTGTCCCGGAAAGTTATGAGAGTTCCTGTCTGGGTGCCTGTATTTTAGGGCTCTATGCTGCCGGAAAAGTTGATTCATTTGACGTTGTATCTGAAATGATTGGCAGCACCCATAAGCACACACCTATAGAATCCGATGTACAAGAATACAGAAAACTATTACCGATATTCATTAATTTATCCAGAGTATTGGAAAATGAATACACAAGCATCGCAAGTTATCAAAGAAGCTTAATAAAAAAATAATTTTAAATATATATGTTGAAATAATGAATCCATTGAATCTGCTGCGGCTAAACCTTATAAGGCGCCTATGCTGTATACATTTATTCGAAATATATAGGAGGAGATTGTTATGCCGTTATTTATAGTAGCGATAGGGATTATTGCGTTACTTGTTTTAATCATGGGCTTTAAATTAAACACTTTTGTTTCTTTAATCATTGTCTCTTTCGGTGTTGCTTTAGCCTTAGGGATGCCGCTGGATAGCATTGTCTCCTCAATTGAAGCTGGACTGGGCGGAACACTAGGTCATTTAGCGCTGATATTTGGTCTTGGTGCAATGTTGGGAAGACTAATTGCAGATGCCGGAGGGGCACAACGCATTGCGATGACCCTCATCGACAAATTTGGAGAAAAGAATATCCAATGGGCTGTTGTGGTTGCTTCATTCATTATCGGTATCGCTTTATTCTTTGAAGTAGGATTAGTGTTATTAATTCCAATCGTATTTACAATATCAAAACAATTAAGGGTTTCTATTTTGTATTTGGGAATCCCTATGGCCGCCGCCCTTTCCGTGACGCATGGTTTCTTACCGCCGCATCCGGGGCCGACAGTAATAGCAGGAGAATATGGGGCAAATATCGGTGAAGTTTTACTTTATGGTTTCATTATAGCCATTCCGACCGTCATTATTGCCGGTCCTTTATTTACCAAGCTTGCTAAAAAACTTGTTCCTGATTCGTTCAATAGAACAGGGGATATTGCATCTTTAGGTGAGCAAAAAACGTTTAAAATAGAAGAAACACCTGGTTTTGGAATCAGTGTATTTACAGCAATGTTTCCTGTTATTTTAATGTCTATTGCCACGGTTATTTCGATGGTACAGAAGACGATGGATATTACAGATAACCGGGCTTTTGAAATCGTACGTTTTATTGGAAACGCTTCAACAGCCATGTTGTTATCTTTATTACTCGCAGTCTTTACCATGGGATTAGCTAGAAATATCCCAATGAAAGCAGTGATGAATTCATGTTCTATCGCAATTGCAAACATCGGCATGCTGCTTTTAATTATTGGCGGCGGCGGGGCATTTAAACAAGTACTCATAGATGGTGGTGTTGGGGGTTATGTAGCTGATTTATTCAGTGACACCTCCTTATCACCTATCTTGCTTGCATGGATTATCGCAGCTATCTTAAGGATTGCTCTAGGGTCAGCGACTGTTGCGGCTTTAACAACAGCTGGGTTGGTTATACCGATGTTAGGTACGTCTGATGTAAACTTAGCTTTGGTCGTACTAGCGACAGGGGCGGGTAGTTTAATTGCATCACATGTGAATGACGCCGGTTTCTGGATGTTTAAAGAGTTTTTTGGTTTGACGCTGAAAGAAACATTTGCAACATGGACTTTGCTTGAATCGATTATTTCAGTAGCTGGTTTAGTGTTTATTTTATTACTAAGTTTAGTGATATAGAAAGGGGTCTGAAAGTATATGAGTAATACAATTGGCATTATTGGTCTTGGGGTAATGGGCAGCAGTATCGCGTTAAACATGGCAAGTAAGGGTGAAAAGGTGGCTGTCTATAATTATACAAGAGAGTTAACTGATCAACTTTTAGAAAGAAGCAACCCCGAGCAAATTTATCCGTATTATGATGTGCAAGGTTTTGTACAGTCTCTGCAGTCACCGAGAAAGATATTTCTTATGGTTACGGCTGGTGAAGTTGTAGATACAGTGATTCGTTCACTAGTACCTTATCTTGAGCCGGATGATATTATCATGGATGGCGGCAATTCAAATTACCAAGATACTGCACGCAGATATGATGAATTAAAAGCTAAAGGAATCGATTATTTAGGCATTGGTGTTTCAGGCGGTGAAGAAGGGGCATTAAAAGGGCCTTCCCTCATGCCTGGCGGAGATAAGGAAGTGTATGAAAAAGTAGCACCTATACTTACTAAAATTGCTGCTCAAGTAGAAGGGATCCCTTGCTGCGTTTATATCGGTCCAAAAGGTGCAGGTCATTTTGTGAAAATGGTGCATAACGGTATTGAATACGCAGATATGCAGCTTATCGCTGAGGCCTATACTTTTTTGAGAGAGAAACTCCATATACCATTGAATGAAATTGCTGATATTTTTGAAACGTGGAATCAAGGAGAACTAAAAAGTTATCTAATTGAAATCACTGCCGACATTTTGAGAAAACAAGATGATAAAACAGGTTTGCCGCTTGTAGATGTAATCCTCGACAAAACTGGCCAAAATGGAACAGGTAAATGGACCAGCATACAAGCAATCGATAATGGCATCCCGGTGTCAATTATTACTGAATCGTTATTTGCCCGTTACCTTTCCCATGTGAAGGAGGAACGGGTGCATGCATCCAGTCTATTGGCAGGTCCAGAGGCTCGGGATGAAGAGTTAGATCAAGAAAAATGGATTGAATATGTAAGACAAGCCTTATATATGGGGAAAATCTGTGCTTATGCACAAGGGTTCACTCAATATAAAAGGACGTCGGAACTTAACGGCTGGAACTTGCCGTTAAAAGACATCGCGCTTATTTTCCGCGGCGGCTGTATTATACGAGCGGAATTCCTAAATACAATTAGTGAAGCTTATGATGCACAAGCGAGTATTGCTAATTTATTGGTAGCGCCATACTTTGTAGAAAAAACAAAAGAGTACCAACTAGGTTTAAGAAATGTAGTTGCGGAAAGCATGATGTCAGGTATGTCGTTTCCATCCTTAAGTGCTTCCCTCACGTATTATGATAGTTATCGTACAGGTCATTCCAGCGCAAATCTATTACAAGCACAACGTGATTATTTTGGTGCGCATACTTATGAGCGTACTGATAGAGAAGGCTCTTTCCATACAAATTGGAAATGACTTTATAATTCTGAAAAGACCTTTTGTGAGTTCAATGAACTTTCAAAAGGTCTTTTTGGCATTACTTTATTTCAGATCTAAAACCATGTTAATCTTACGAAGCAGAAACAGACCGAATTCTAACCATAACCAGCTGTAAATTAAGGAAAATCCAAAAATACCTATCATAGACTGTATGTTAAACCACGGAGAGATGACAGGGCCGAATAGCGGAAAGCCGAAAACGTACAAGGGTATACAAGCACCAAGCAGTAATAATAACCCATTTACAATTAAAATCCCAAACCGCCGATTTAACTTGCAGAATGTCCAGCCAAGTCCTAACCCGAGCAGACCTGTAGTGAATGGGAAAATAATCAATTCACTTGGTTGAATTAATAATAATAAACAACTAGTTAGTACATAAGTCGAAACACCCGAACGGAATGAAATCAATGCAGCCAGCAAAATCGGGGCAGTGGCAAATGGGCTAAAGAAATAACCAATTCCGGGTAACAACCCGCCAGCCGCTTGTAAAATTACTGCAAGTGCCGTCATCAAAGCCGTAAACGACATCTTTTTTGTACTTGGCCACTTGTCAAAGAATTGATGAATATCTTTTGGATGAGATGGTATGGATTCATTAAAATACACGGTCTCACTCCTTTTAGTTAAGCCTTTTCAACCAGTAGAAAATCTCATATCACATTGTCTATATATAGTATAAGAAAATGAGAGCAGCTGTGACTCGAATGAGTGCCCAAAAGCCCAATGGTTGAATAGATTGATAAGGAAACTGTGGAGAGGGGATAGTAGCAGATGACTGAACGGAACGGTATGGAACAAACTCCTTCAAGAAAGATTGATCCTAGAGATATCCAATTACCGCCTGGTTACACGATCGATGTGTTTGCTGCCGGTTTAACCACACCTATCAATATTACCTTTACCGGTAAAGGGGAAATGTTAGTTGCTGATTCTGGGATAACAGATGGCAATGGCAAAGTGTTAAAGCTGACGCAACAGGGGTTTACCGTAATAGCTGACGGCTTTAATCCTCCATTAACGGGAATTACTGAATACCAGGGCAATATTTACGTTGCACATCGACGCTATGTCACGATGATTTTGCCGGACGGGACTAAAAAGGACGTCATTGAAGGTTTGCCAAGTAACGGGGATCATCATAATAATCGGGTGGTGTTCGGACCTGATGGGAAAATGTATTTTGGTCAGGGAACTGCAACCAATAGTGGGGTTGTAGGGCTAGACAATAGTTGGGTTAAGGAATATCCATTTTTCCACGAATATCCAGGTGGAAGAATTACCTTGAAGGGACAGGGCTTTAAAACGTCCAGTTTTTTAGATAGCTTTCCAGATCGATTGACTACAACTGGTGCGTATGTACCTTTTGGGATTGCAGCCTATCCAGGAAAAGCAGTGGATGGAATTACACGTGCAAATGGAAGTATATTGCGCGCCAATGCAGACGGCTCTGAGCTGGAGTTAGTCTCATGGGGATTACGCAACCCTTTCAGAATACGATTTGATCGTTATAACCGTTTATTTGCAGCCAATCATGGGATTGACGTTCGAGGGAGCCGCCCAATCGCCAACTCACCGGATGAATTTCAGTGGATACGGCCTGGTTTCTGGTATGGTTTTCCGGATTTCACCGGGGGATTACCCGTGACCTCGCCACAATTTAAACCAGAGGGAAAACCACAGCCAACATTTCTCTTAGCTGAACATCCTATGCAACCTCCCCGACCAGTAGCCACTTTTCCGGCACACTCCGCAGTGATGGGATTCAGTTTTAATGAAAGCCCTGCCTTTGGTCCAGTCGGGGATGCTTATATTGCCGAGTTCGGAGCAAATGCTCCTGTTACAACTGGAGGAAAACAATTACCCCGTGTAGGGCACCGTATTTCCCGCATCGATATGCAAACGGGGCAGGTACATGTGTTTGCATTGAATCGATCGGGTCTCCCAGCTTCAGAAACGCATGGGGGCGGCTTCGAACGGCCCATTGATGCCGTTTTTGACGTTAGTGGTGTCCTTTATGTCGCTGACTTTGGGCTCTTTGCTGGAAAAAATGCCATTCCTGAGACAGGGGTTATTTGGCGGGTAACAAAAAAAGCTTAAAAGTGCCAGTTGAGGAGTCCGTTTTCTATACAAACCTATTTCTTCATAACAAAAAGACATGTGCGGTTGTGGAACCGTACATGCCCTGAAATATCGACTTTTCAGCCGGTTACTGGAACATTGTTAGTAAAATCACAATGACCCCAAGCATGATTGAAATCCATGCCAATACTTTTTGTGGATAAGCTAAACAGATTAATCCGAGAACGAGTGCGGCGCCACCTAACCAATAAGGGGCATAAAAGAATCCTGCTACGGCTAAAATAATTGCCAGCCAACCAATCCAGATGCCTAAGGAAGTTTTCAAGTCAATGACCTCCTTTCACTTCAACGGGAACAACAACTGGGTAAACCGGTGATTCGTTATTGTTCTTATAATTTATTATATGCAAGGTTATAGAATTTGCAGTGATCAATAGGGGCATTATTATTTATTTAGACGACTATTCAAGAAGATTTCAGAGATGCCATTTCGGGAAGAAAAAAATTGAAACTATGAAATATATATGTTGAATTAAAGAATCCCATTGAATCTGCTATGGCGGTCAATAATGAGAGAGTTGTAGTTCGGGGTGTGGATTGTAAATCGCTTGGCGCTTTGGGGGTGCCTTTCGCCGTAAGCCTGGATTAGCGCTTTGCATCCAGTCTTACGGCTTCGGCGACCCCTTTGCCGCGCCTGCGCTAGGGTGTTCATCATCGAGAGAAATGTGATTTTGAGATGTATATGCCGAGATTATAATGTGAGTAGTAGTTGATACTATATAAATTGAAATAAAGAATTCCACTGAACCGCTACGGCGCTAGGGGATGCCTCCCGCCATAAGCCAAGCAGCTTCGCCGCCAGTCTTATGGCTTCGGCTACCCCTGTTAAGGCGCCTTCGCTCAGTTTATACACCGGATTCAATAGTTCAACATATAGAATTAGAGTCAAGAAAGACACACTCCAGATTGCAGATTTCATCACAGCTAATGAAATGCGCTCTCTCACATCGACCATCCAGCGAAGGCGCGACTTCGTGGTAGCCGGAGCGATAAGACTGAGGAGGGATGCAGTTCAATCCCTCCCAAGTGCTCTCCTTTCCGGCTTATCGCGGGAGGCATCTACAAAGCGCCGAAGCGATATTAGCAGGATATCTAATCCATTCCTCATGTATTGGGACATTCGTTGATCACATTCGATCGATTTATGGCACTCCAGGTTGTAGGTCTTATCCCCGAAAACGAAATGCGCTTTCTCACATAGAGGCCATCCACAAGGCGTCGAAGCCGTATTGGTGGGAATTCCATTTCACTACAAGTATTGGGGTCTTTTTCAGTGGCCTCCCAAAAACCCTTGTAAAGCGCATATGCTGTATTCATTTTTTCAATATATATAATGTTTTTTTAAAAAGGTGTTGCTAATTTTCCAACAATGAGGTAAAGTCTGTAATAACATAAGTAAACAAATCCAACTTAATAGTTTTTCTTATCTAGAGAGGTATAGGGACTGGCCCGATGACACCTCAGCAACCGCCATTTTGGCACGGTGCTAATTCCAGCAAGCCGGAAATGCGGCTTGGTAGATGAGGAGAAGACTTATTCAAATTTAGAGTCTACTTCCTTTATTAAATACAGGAAGAGACTCTTTTTTGTTTTTATAAATTCTTCCAATAAGTAACATAATTTCAAAATGAAGGTGTTTTAAAACGGATTTTCAAAACAATATTTGTGGCAGTGGGAAAAAGAAAGGAGAAAATATAGTTGTCGAAATTACTGGATACCATGAAAGAACGCATTTTAATTGGTGATGGGGCAATGGGAACCCTTCTTTACTCACATGGGGTGGATCTGTGTTTTGAAGAACTGAACTTGACGCATCCCGATCAGGTGCTTCACATCCATCAGGCATATATTGAGGCGGGTGCTGACATTATACAAACAAACACCTATGGTGCCAATTATATAAAGTTAGCACGTCACGGTTTAGAGGACAGCGTAAAAAAAATAAATAAAGCAGCTGTCCAAATTGCAAAAAAAGCTGCCGGCGAGAATACATTCATCCTTGGAACTATCGGGGGGATTCATGGTTCCCGAACATCTATCGGAACAAAGGATGAAATCAAGCGCAGTTTCAGAGAACAATTGTATTGCCTGCTACTTGAAGGGGTAGATGGACTACTTTTAGAAACCTATTACGATTTTGATGAATTAACAACTGTACTCAAAATAGCACGTGAGGAGACAGATCTTCCAATCATTACAAACGTTTCGATGCATGAAGCCGGCGTACTACAAAATGGCTTGGAGCTTGCGGACGCATTGCAACAATTAGAAGATCTAGGCGCTGATATAGTCGGCATCAACTGCCGACTTGGTCCACACCATATGTTGAAATCTTTAGAAACTGTCCCAGTGATGAAGCGTGCCCTGTTATCGGTGTATCCGAATGCCAGTTATCCAGGATATAAGGACGGTAAATTATTTTACGAAAATGAACCTGACTATTTCGAGAAATTTGCATTGAATTTTAGGAAGGAGGGGGTCAGTTTAATTGGCGGATGTTGCGGGACAACGCCAGAACATATTCAAGCATTAGTGAAAGGACTTCCAAATCGAAAGCCGATTATAGAAAAGCTTGTTAAAAAGAAGGAAGCAAAAATAGAGGCTACGGAGTCTAAGACGAATGGAATGCAAACACCAACATTGCTTGAAACAGTGAAAAAAAGACATTCGATAATTGTTGAACTTGATGCGCCCAAACATTTAAATACGACTAAATTCTTCGAAGGGGCCCAGGCGTTAAAGGATGCAGGTGTAGACGCTATCACATTGGCTGATAATTCCTTGGCGACCCCAAGAATTTGCAATGCTTCAATGGCATCGCTTGTTAAACAAAAGATTGGGGCCACACCCCTTGTTCATGTGACATGCCGGGATCGGAATCTGATTGGCTTGCAGTCACACCTCATGGGATTACACACATTAGGTATCACTGAGTTATTGGCAATTACGGGAGATCCTACAAAAATAGGCGATTTTCCCGGTGCAACATCTGTTTTCGATGTGACATCCTTTGAATTGATTCAACTTATCAAGCAATTTAACGGAGGCATTTCAAAGTCAGGAAAGTCATTGCAACAGAAAACGTCATTTACTGTGGCAGCGGCCTTTAATCCGAATGTTCGCCATTTAGATCGCGCCGTTGAGAGATTAGAGAAAAAAATAGAAGCTGGAGCCGATTATTTTATTACCCAGCCAATCTATAGCAAGGAAAGAATTATAGAAGTTTACGAGGCAACAAAACATATTGAGACACCGACATACATCGGAATTATGCCGTTGACCTCGTCGCAAAACGCCGAATTTCTGCACAACGAGGTACCAGGCATTAAGTTGACAGAACAAGTACGAGCAAGAATGGCATTATCTAACGGGAATCGTGAACAGTCTACGAGAGAAGGGTTAGAAGTTTCTAGGGAATTGATCGATGTGGCACTTGAGCATTTTCATGGCATCTATTTAATAACACCCTTTATGCGTTACGACATGACTGTGAATTTAACGGAGTATATACACAGCAGAGTGGACGCCGTTGTTGCAAGGGAGGTGATTCAAACCGAAAGTATCGTCTATTAAAATATGGAAAATAAAAAATAAAAAATAAAGGGGATAACATACGATGGTAAAAGTACAAAGTTCAAATAACGGGTACCCAAGAATTGGTGGAAAACGTGAATGGAAAAGGGCATTGGAAAGCTTCTGGAATGGAGCAATTTCAGAAGAAGAACTTTTAAAAATAACGCAAGAACTACGTTTAGATAGCCTTCGAAAGCAAAAAGAATTCGGTATTGATCTTATTCCGGTTGGAGATTTCTCGTTATATGATCATGTGCTGGACACCTCGATTATGTTTGGTGTCGTGCCAAAACGCTTTGCATATGCAGGCGGCAAGGTGCCTCTGGACACGTATTTTGCAATTGCCCGCGGAACTAAGGACGGGGTTGCTTCTGAAATGACCAAATGGTTCAATACAAATTATCATTATATTGTTCCAGAATTAGAAGGTGTAAAACCGAAACTAGTAGAGAACCGTCCATTGGCATTTTATAAAGAAGCAAAAGAAAAGTTGGGCATTGAAGGTAAGCCTGTACTTTTAGGTCCAGTTACATATATTAAACTGGCAAAGTCTTTCGGTGAAGAGAATTTCCCGGCTTTATTAAAACAGTTTACGCCCTTGTATATAGAGGTGTTGAAAGAGCTTGAAGAGGCCGGCGCAGAGTGGGTTCAGATTGATGAGCCAATTCTTACAAGCAAGTTGTCGAAAGAGGATTTTGAACATGTGCATCAGGCATATGCAGAGATCCATGAGGCAGTGCCAACATTAAAAATTATCCTGCAAACTTATTTTGAAAAAGTTGCTAATTATGAAGCAGTTGCTGCGTTGCCTGTACAAGGATTGGGTCTGGATTTTGTTCACGGTGATTCACTTGAATTGCTGCAGAAATACGGTTTCCCTAAAGACAAAGTACTCGCAGCGGGTGTCATTGACGGTCGGAATGTGTGGCGAGCGGATCTGGATAGTAAATTAACAGTGTTAGAAGAAATTCAGGCTTTTGTTGAAAAGGAACGTCTTATTGTTCAACCGTCGGCTTCATTGCTCCACGTGCCGGTTAGTACACAACCGGAAGAAAAATTGGATTCAATTATAAAGGGAGGCCTTTCGTTTGCCGATGAAAAGCTTGCTGAAATTGTTATCCTTAGTAAGGGCGTCCACGAAGGAACAGAAACTATTGCGACAGAGCTTGAAGAAAGCAGAGATGCACTTACTCGCCTAAATAACTCGAAATACCGGCAAAACGTTGAAGTGAAAGAAACGATCGAAAAGTTAACTGAACAAGACGTGAATCGCTCATTACCATTTGCAGAACGGATTATCGAGCAACAACAACGCTTTAAGTTGCCTCTTCTGCCGACAACAACAATTGGGAGTTTACCGCAGACACCAGAGGTAAGGCAGACGAGATCCAAATGGCGCAAAGGGGAAATTACAAATCAGGCCTATGAGCAATTTATTAAAGATCAGATTGACAAATGGATTGAAATTCAAGAGGCTATCGGCATTGATGTTTTAGTTCATGGAGAATTTGAAAGAACGGATATGGTCGAATACTTTGGTGAAAAGTTTGAAGGTTTTGCAGTGTCGCAGTTCGGCTGGGTTCAGTCGTATGGTTCACGTTGTGTCAAGCCGCCACTCATTTTAGGGGATGTTGCATTTAGTGAGCCGATTACTGTGAAGGAAAGTGTCTATGCGCAATCGTTAACGACTAAACCGCTAAAAGGGATGCTGACGGGTCCTGTGACAATTTTGAATTGGTCCTTTGTACGCGACGATATTCCTCGTTTTGATGTATTGAACCAAATTGCATTTGCACTTCGTCAAGAAATTGAAGAGCTTGAAAAGAACGGCATTCGTATGATTCAGGTAGATGAACCCGCACTTCGAGAAGGTTTGCCCCTTGATCCCGAGAAAAAAGATAGCTATTTGGATGCTGCTGTCTATGCGTTCAAACTAGCAACTGCTTCAGTTGAAAATGACACGCAAATCCATACACATATGTGTTATTCGGAGTTTAGCGGCATTATCCAATCCATTAGTGCGCTGGATGCGGATGTTATTTCGATTGAAACATCAAGAAGTCATGGCGAAATCATCGCGGCATTTGAGAACAATACGTATGATAAAGAAATTGGCTTAGGTGTTTATGATATCCATAGCCCGCGCGTTCCAAGCAAGGAAGAAATGAAACAAAATATTAATCGTGCCCTTAAAACCATTAATCCGAACCAATTTTGGATTAATCCGGATTGCGGTTTGAAAACAAGAAAAGAAGAAGAGACGATTGAAGGTTTGAAAGTAATGGTAGCAGCGGCGAAAGAAGTTAGGGAAAGTCAATTGGTTGCACAAAAGAATTAATTTTTTAAAATAAGTTCTTGAATAAGAGAGGCGTCTCCCCGTGCGTTAGTTAATGACGGAGGGGATGCCTTTTGTGATTGGTTGGCGAGGGAGATATGAGCGGTCGAGTGTAGTTTACGGTCGGTTGCTGAGGAGATATGAGCGGTCGAGTGTAGTTTATGATCGTTTGCTGAGGAGATATGAGCGGTCGAGTGTAGTTTACGATCGGTTGCTGAGGAGATATGAGCGGTCGAGTGTAGTTTATGATTGTTTGGCGAGTAGATATGAGCGGTCGATCGTAGTTTACGATCGTTTGACGAGGAGATATGAGCGGTCGATCGTAGTTTACGATCGTTTGACGAGGAGATATGAGCGGTCGATCGTAGTTTGTGATCGGTTGGCGAGTAAATATGAGCGGTGGAGTGTAGTTTACGATCGTTTGCTGAGGAGATATGAGCGGTCGAGTGTAGTTTACGGTCGGTCGTGAAGGATAGTACTCCACGGTATCTTTTAGTATACTATGGCACTACAAAGTGCGTACTACTTATTTCATTTTATTTGTGTATACTTAAGATAGGAATTAGCTTTATAAATCATTTATATAGAGGAGTTTTACATTATGGCAATTAAAGTAAAGGCAATTATCGGCAGTACAAGTTCAACTTCATTCAACTTGAAACTAGTTGAACATATGAGAAATCGTTATGCAGATCAATTAGACATTACACCGGTTTTCATCAATGATCTTGAAATGTTTTCAATTGATACAGAAAGCAATCCATCTGCAAACGTAGTGGATTTTAAAAATAATGTTAAAGATTCAGATGCTGTATTATTTGCAGTCCCTGAATATAACTTCTCGATTCCAGGCGCAATGAAAAATGCAATTGACTGGTTATCACGTGGAGGCGATTTCACGCTTCAAAACAAACCTGGATTCATCGTGGGATCGTCTATGGGAGTATTCGGCAGTATTCGTGCTCAAATTCACTTAAGAGAAATTCTATCAAACCCGGCATTAGCGCCTGTATTATTGCCTGGCAATGAAGTTTACGTCGGTTCCGTGCATGAAAAAATGAACGAAGCTGGCGAACTAACAGATAAAGCTACAATCGACTTCTTGGATTCAGTTGTTTATAACTTTATTGAGTTTTATAATAAAACGGCTGTTACAGTTAAAGCTTAAGGAATCAACTAATCATCCGTTGGAAGTTAGCATCCTTACTGATTTATAAGGATTTCAGCATTTAGCCCACCACCTATAGAAGTGGTGGACCTCTGCTGAATCAAGTTAAAAACAGACACTCTCTTGGAGAGTGTCTGTTTTTAAATCATCTATTAAAGTACGTCACTGATGTTCTGGTTATTTCTTTTCTTTTGAATATGTGTGGCATGGCTGGTGCCCCATTCGTGCATAATTGCTAGCACAGGCTGCAAGCTATTTCCATACTCGGAAATAGAATACTCAACTTTCGGTGGAACCTGTGGATAGATAACTCTGTTAATAATATCCTCATCTTCTAATTCTCTTAATTGCTTGGTCAACATTTTTTGAGTAATATCAGGCATCAATCTTTTCAATTCACTAAATCTTTGTGTCCCTTCAGTAAATAAGTGCAGTAAAATAATCGGTTTCCATTTACCTACTAAGATACCCAAAGCTTCATCAACTTTACATAGTTCGGGTGTTATCTCCATAGTATAACCTCCATTAGTATCATTTTATATACTATAGCACTTTTAAGTGCGTACTTCTCTTTCCATCTAGTTTGTTCCATAATAACATATATAGGGATCTATTACTATTCGTGAAAATTTTAGCTGTTTAAAAACAGAAGGAGGAATGTAATATGAATCAGAAACAAATCTTCTCAAGGGGAATAAGAAGTGTTAAGACTGTTGTTTATCAGGAAAATTCGCCAACTCATAAAGTTGGATTAGTTATTGAACCAGGAAACTGGGAAGAGGTCGATCCGTTTCTGTTGATGGCAGAGGACTTTTTCGAACGCGGAACATTCGGCATGCACCCGCATCGTGGTATTGAAACAGTAACGTATGTCATTGGTGGAAAACTGGAGCATTTTGATAATAAAACGGGCGGCGGGGAATTGTACCCCGGAGACGTGCAATGGATGACTGCGGGTAAAGGAATCATTCATACAGAAGATCCTGCAGTTGGAGAAATGGTACATTCCCTTCAATTATGGCTCAATCTCCCGAGCGATAAAAAAATGACAGAACCGCGTTACCAAAACATGCGTGCACAAGATATGCCGGTACGCTATGAAGAGGGGGCAACAATTCGTGTCTTTTCCGGTTCTTCCGAGGATATAACTGCTGACACAAAAAATCATGTGCCCGTGACAATGGTTGAATTGATTGTTGAACCAGGAACCACTGTCACACAAAATCTTCCCGGCAACTACAACGGGTTCCTTTATATACTAGAAGGAACAGGGATGTTTGGCAAGGAGAGCACGGAGGGAAAGAAAGGGCAGGTTCTGTGGCTAGAACGTGGAATGGACATTGAACAGACTGAAGTGAAGATTCACGCACTAGAAAAATTGCATATTATGTTATATGCAGGTAAACCTGTCGGAGAAAAAGTGGTAGCGCGAGGTCCGTTTGTGATGAATTCAGAAGAAGAGATTGTGCAGGCCTATAAAGATTATAGAGAAGGAAGCTTTGAGTAAATATAAACTCTTCAATTAAGTACAGAATCACAAAGTATGAAATATTCTAATAGGTTTGATATGCTTTTAGTGAAATAAGAAAATGGGAGTTGCTAATATGGGAAGTAAGACGGAACAAGTGGCGAGTTTTAAAGAAGCAATGGGGAATTATCCGACGGGGGTCACTGTCGTTACAGCATATGATGCAGATAAAAAACCGATGGGGCTGACAGTCAATTCATTTGCATCCGTATCTTTGGAACCTTTACTCATTTTATGGTCAATTGATAAAAGAGTATCTACCTATAGCGACTTTCTAAGTACGGAAAAATTTTCGGTAAATATTTTGGCCGAAGATCAAAGCGACTTATGCACGTTATTTTCCAGTCGGGTTGCCGATCGATTTAGTCAATGTGACTGGAAAGAGTCGGATTTACAGCTTCCAGTACTGTCAAATACACTTGCGGTTTTGCAATGTAAAACGGTACAACAAATTGAGGCTGGAGATCATACAATACTAATAGGTGAAGTGTTAGATATTCAGAATGAAGGTAAAGAACCGCTGCTCTACCACCGAAGAAATATAGGTGCAATCCCAGAAAGTTTTTATAATTAATCGAATCCGTATAAATTTCGGTATAGAAAGGCCTGCCATTAGTTCAATAACTGACGGCAGGCCTATTTGTTATTCGCAAATACCAATCCCACAGATCTCCATATCTATAAACGGATGAGAAATGTACTCTGAATTCTCCAATTAAAGGGGGCATTCCGGACTTCATCGGGACAGTGTCTTTACCGTCTTACTTGCTCCCACACATCTTGTGCGGTATCTACTGTATGGCGTACTTTTTCCCACTGTTGTTCTTCTGTCAGTAGATTACCTTCTTCTGTCGAAGCAAAACCGCATTGCGGGCTCAAACAGAGTTGCTTCAAAGGTACATACTTTGCAGCTTCCGCTATTCTTGCCTTAACTTTTTCAGGGTCTTCCAGTTCGCCGAATTTAGACGTGATCAGACCTAATACAATATAGAGGTCGGGTCGGTTTACACGGCGCAATGGTTCAAAATTGCCGGAGCGTTCGTCATCAAATTCAAGGAAAAGCCCGTCAACATCCAATCCGCCGAAAATTATTTCAGATACTTCTTCGTAGCCACCGCTGGAAAAGTAGGTGGATTTGAAATTACCGCGGCAAATATGCATCGTCACGAGCAAGTCGGCTGGTCTTTTCGAGATGGCTTCATTGATTATCCTTGCAGATAGTTGTGCAAGGGTATCGGGGTTTTGCCCTTCTGCTTTCAATGTATCTCTACCGTCTTCTGATAAGAAAGAGGCCCACGATGTATCATCAAGTTGCAGGTAGCGGCATCCTTCATCATAAAGTGCCTGAATTACATTTTGATAGGCGGTCACCAAGTCATTGAATAACTCATCATCAGTTGCATAGACGCCATCTTCAAATGTTGCTCTGTGTAGTAACATATTTGGACTAGGAATCGTGAATTTTGCTAGCGTATCGCCTGCGACACTTTTTAGGAACGTGAAGTGTTCAATCATGTAATGATCACTGCACCGAATTTTATCTGTTACTTTAATGCCATCTGCTTTGCGTCGGACGCCTTTAAATTCGACTCCTTCTTCCGTTTGGTATAAGTCGACTCCTTCAAAACCGGCTAGAAAATCGAAGTGCCACCATTTACGGCGGAATTCACCATCTGTTACTGATTTTAGTCCAGCATCTTTTTGTTTTTGCACGAGCTTTGTGATTTCCTCGTTTTCGATTGTACGTAATTTTTCGGCAGTGATTTCACCGTTTTCATTTTGGAGACGGGCTTGTTTTAGGCGTTCTGGTCGTAGGAAACTCCCCACATGGTCTGCTTTGAATGGAGCTTTCGTTAAAGTTGGTTCCGCGATTTGTTTCGTCAATTTTACTACCCTCTTTCTAACGAATATGGTTATCTGTAGCTGGGCTTAATTAATTAGGGCAACAATGTTATTCGCCTTTATCAAAGCTTGTTCAAAATCAGCAATCAAGTCATCCACGTGTTCGAGACCGACAGAAAAGCGCAGAAGCCCATCGGTAATGCCGCGTTTCTCCCGTTCTTCTTTCGGCATGGCAGCATGGGACATAGTTGCAGGATAGGAAAGAATAGATTCAACGCCGCCGAGACTTACAGCGAAAACAGGAATTCGGACATTTTCAACAAAAGCTTTTGCGGTTTCTCTATCTGGCAAACTGAAAGATAAGACAGCCCCAGGGCTCTTCGACTGTTTCGAGTGGATGGTATAGCCGGGATGACTTGCTAATCCTGGGTAAAATACTTCTTCTACTAAAGGATGCGCATTCAAATAGTCAGCTATTTTCTGTGCTGATCCGGATGACTGCATTAAGCGAGCACCTAATGTTTTGATCCCTTGAATTAGTGCATAGGAATCTTGTGCGCCAAGAATGGATCCAAATGAATTCTGGATGAATGCCAATCGATTGCCGAGTGTCTCATCTTTTGTCACTGCTAAACCGGCAATGATATCACTGTGACCCGATAAAAATTTAGTTGCACTATGAACGACGACATCGACGCCTAGGTCAAGAGGGCGCTGGTAGAGTGGTGACATGAATGTGTTGTCGAGAAACGTTAGACAATCATTCTCTCTTGCAAGTTTTACAATGGCCTCAATATCCGTAATGCCCAAACGAGGATTAGATGGTGTTTCGATGTAAATTACTTTTGTATTTGGCTGAATAGCTTGGGCCGTTTGTTCCACATTCGTCAAATCTGCAAATGTATGGTCAATCCCGAACTTTGGCAAAACTTCGGTCACAAAGCGGTACGTTCCGCCATATACATCTTCAGTGACAACGATATGGTCGCCGGAAGAAAGAAGCATAAATGCAGAGGAGATAGCAGCCATTCCGGAAGCGAACGCCAACCCTCTTGCACCGCCTTCCAATGTGGCGATGGATTTCTCCAAAGCCTCTCTCGTTGGATTGCCCGACCGGCTGTAGTCATATGGTCCAAAGCCATCAAAACTTTCTTGATGGAACGTGGAAGATAAGTAAATCGGAACATTAACAGCCCCTGATTTCCGCTCGTATTCTCCCCTTGTGGATGCGTGAATGATAGTTGTTTCTAATCGCTCTTCATTCAAACTCATGGCACTAGCACCTCACTTTTCAAAGTTGCAAATACTTGCTTCAAATCTGCAATCAAATCATCCGCTTCTTCTACTCCAACAGAAAAACGTAAAAGCCGGTCGCAGACACCTCGACGTATCCGTTCTTCTCTCGGGATATCTGCATGTGTTTGCGTTGCTGGATAAGTTATAAAACTTTCCACCCCGCCCAGACTTTCCGCAAATGTAATGAGTTGCAGATTTTCAAGAAACGGTCCGACCGATTGACTGTCATTTAATCGAAATGAGAGCATACCACCTTTGCCTGGATAGAGAACGTCTGCTACAAGCGGTTCATCTTTCAAAAAGTCTACGATTACTTTTGCATTTGCATCATGCTGTTTCATCCTTAAATGCAGTGTTTTCAACCCCCTGATTATTAACCAAGAATCAGAAGGGGAAAGGACCGCGCCGATTGCGTTATGGTTGGCAGCCAATTTTTCGCAAAGTTTCTCGCCTTTTGCTATGACAAGACCAGCGAGAACATCATTATGCCCGCCGATATATTTCGTTGCGCTATGCATGACAATATCGGCGCCTAGTTCGATTGGTCTTTGGAAATAGGGCGTTAAAAACGTGTTGTCGACAATTAACAGTAAATCATGTTTTTTTGCGAGTTCGGCATACTGAAGAATATCGAATTCTTGCATTAATGGATTCGTAGGTGTTTCGATGAAGAGTGCCTTCGTCTTCGGCGAAATCAACTTCTCGGTTTCATTTACATCAGTAAAATCCGTGTACAACGTGTGGATTGAATAGACATCAGAATACTGTTCGAGTAAGCGGTATGTGCCGCCGTAAATATCTTCTGGAACAATTAATTCATCACCGGGACGAAACAGGGTAAGGATTAACTGAATCGCCGCCATGCCGGAACTGCAAGCGAAACCACCATCTCCACCCTCCAAGTTAGCAATGCCTTTTTCTAAAATGGAACGGGTCGGATTTTTTGTTCTTGTATAGTCGTAGCCAGTCGATTGGCCGAGACCCTTATGCTTGTATGCAGTTGATAAATAAATCGGCGGATTGACAGCACCTGTTTTCGAATCACTGTTATTGCCTAATTGCACTAGAATTGTTTCCAAACTTCTTTTTGTCATTATAGTCACCCTTTTCTTTGAAATAAAAAAAGAGACCCTCTGTAAGAAGAGGGTCCCCGAAATATCGCAGACAATCTTCTTATCTTCTAGGGAAATGGACACCTAAAGGAATTAGCACCGTACCTGAACAGGTTGGTTGCTGAGACGTCATTGGGCCATTCCCTCGGTCTCTCTTGATAAGAATAAAATATGAAATTATGTGAAAAAACAATTTCCATAACTTTAGCACGCTATGGAAAATAAAACAAGGGGTAGATTGTTAATGCTTCTCCCTGAGTTGTTGCATACGTTGGTTGAATAAACTGGGATATGATAAAAATCCAAGTAATGCGCTTGTCACTGCCGCTGTCGTCAATAATAGGAAGATAATGAGCAACTGGAATTGAACCGCTTGAATGGGGTCGGCGCCTGCGATAATTTGACCGCTCATCATGCCGGGTAACTGGACTAAGCCCATTGTCTTCTGACTTTCGATAGTTGGGATCATACTTGCCTTAATCGCATTGATGAGCTGCCTATGGATTGCTTGTTTTGGCGTTCCGCCGAGTGAAAGGATAAGTTCTGTTTCGTCACGATAGGTTTCGACCTCGGCTGTAAATCGATTTAGAAAGAGAATCGAGAGAACCATTGAGTTACCAATGACCATACCGCTGATTGAAATGATATATTGCGCGGTTGGCGGCACAATCTGGAAGCCTAGTAAAATGCTTTGTGTAAGCACTTCGATAAAAACTAATGTGATTGCGATTTTCCACGTAATTCCCTCGATTGCTTTTCCTTTCTTCCGTGCGTTTTGCGTCGCTGCCGCGATCATTAATGTAACCATCAATCCGATGTACAAAAGATTTTCGGAATCGAAGACGAATTTGAGAATATATCCTACAGCGAGCAACTGGATAATGGATCGGACTGTTGCAATAAGCGTATCTTTTTCCAACCCTAAGCGCAGTGTTTTCGATAGTAGGAGGGGGATGATAACAAAAATAAGTGTGATGGATAACGTCAAATAACTCATTCTTCGCCTCCTTGTACAAACTGCTTCACGAATTCATTTGTCGGCGATTTCAATAAGTCACTTTTGCCCGTTTCAATGACTTTACCGTCCATAAGCACCCAGGTATAATCGCCGATTGATAACGCTTGCTGCAAGTTATGTGTAATCCAAATGATTGTCACGCCGTATTTCCGATTGATTTTAACGATCAACTCTTCAATTTCATGTAATGATGATCGGTCCAAGGCGGAGGTTATTTCATCCAGCAATAGGATTTCAGAGCGATTAATCAGTGTACGGGCGATTGATACTTTCTGCCGTTGTCCACCTGACAAATCATCCGTTTTCCTATGTAAAAACTGTTTATCCAACCCGACGTCTTCCAGAATTTCAACCGCATTCTGTTCAGGCATTTTTTCACCTTGAAGTTCCAAAGGGAGTGCTAAGTTATGGAAGACGGTACCTTTTATCATTGGTGCACTTTGAAGGGCGATTCCGACATGACGGCGGAGTTCAACCGGCTCATATGTGAGAATTGGTTTTTCATGAATATAAATCTCGCCGGAAGTGGGGGATATCAAACCATTACATAATTTGAGCAACGTCGTTTTTCCTGCTCCGGATGGGCCAACAAGCGTAGTGATTTTCCCTTTTGGAAAGGAACCCGTTATGTTTTTTAAAATATGTACATCATCAATGGAATAATTGACGTTATGAAAATGCAAGGCAGGTTCATAAAAATTAGACATTCAATTCGCTCCTACTAACTTCTTATTTATATAGCGTATTTTATCATGCAAGAAAACTCTATTATAGTTCTAAAAAGTGTTTGTTGCTAATCGTTCATTGGTATTTGTCTACCTTTATTCCCCAGAAAGGAAGATTTACTTTTATTGAGGAACAAATGAAACTTGTTAGTGATCAAGATCGTATATGTATTAACTGGAGATGAGAAAATGCCGACATGTAAAAATTGTAACCGCAAATGGAATTGGAAGAATACGTTCATCAAGTTCCTTCGATTTAGCAGTGGAGTGGAGTGCTCGTACTGCGGTGAAAAACAGTTTGTCACTCCCGGTTCTAGAAAGCGTACAGGCCTGATATCCATTGCTCCTATTGTGACACTTATTCCAGCAGTACTATTTGAAGCCCCTTTGCCGATTGTCATTACAAGCTTGATTGTAACCACGGTTTTAGCAATGACTCTTTCTCTATACATGATTGAATTATCGAATGACGACGAACCGCTCTGGTGAAAATACCATCCACAGTTTTAAACATGCATTCATAACTACTTCAACACGGTATTCAAACTGCAAATTAGGCAAATGTCAAAACAAGACCGAAAAAAACGTAATGGAGGTGCAGACCAATGGAGAAAAATAGGGAAGCTAACGTGTATTGGACATTGCTTAAGCATTCACAATGGAATATGTATATCGCTGCAACGACAGAAGGTCTTTGCTATATCGGTAGCCCAAATGCGCCATTCGAAGAACTTGTCACATGGGTGAAGAAGTGGATTCCGAGTTATACGCTGTCTGAAGAGGCGAGTATCTTGCAACCATATACGATGGAGTTGGTCGACTATTTGAAAGAGCTGCGTAAGGATTTCTCATTGCCAATCGATCTTCACGGCACACCTTTTCAACAATCTGTCTGGAAGGCACTGCAAGAAATCCCATATGGGCAGACGGTTTCATATTCGGATATTGCCAAGAGGATTGAAAAACCGACCGCGATACGAGCAGTCGGAACCGCTATCGGCGCGAATCCAGTATTGATAATTGTACCTTGTCATCGTGTCATTGCAAAAACCGGTAAGTTGGGTGGTTTTAGGGCCGGTTTAGAGATGAAAGAGGAGTTGCTGAGGGTAGAAAACAGCATAGTAATATAAATGGGAAATAAGATCGTTTATTAAGTTAGACCGAATAAAGGCCATCTTACAAGAGGTGAAAAAAGACAAGAGGAAAATTCAAAATCTCCTCTTGTCTTTTTTATTTTTTAGTTTTTGGAGCAGATACAGAAATCACCTGTTCTTTATCCGTTACATCTAGTACGTCAAGAAGGAAAACGAATACGGGAATACCGATAATGAGTCCCCATACGCCAAAGAAGTTTTGCGAGAAAATGAGTACGATAAACGTGTAAAAAACGGGTAAATCTGTTTTTGAAGACATTAGCTTTGGATTTAAGATATATGCTTCTATGGCATGAATAATCATTACTGCAATGAAAACATAGACAACTTTTAGAAATCCGCCAATTGTAAAAGCAATCAACGTTAATGGAATCAGGGAAATGATTACACCGGCAACAGGAATGAGTCCCAAAAAGAAAATCATGATTGCCAAGCCAATTATTTGCGGGAATCCAAGTACAATCAAAACGATTACAGACAAGAAAGTATTGACGATCGCGATGATAAATTGGGCTTCAATTACTTTTCCGAATGTCCGAGCAAATTTTTTGCCGAAGAATTCAATTTCATAATAGAAAGGAGCAATCTTACTATCTTTAAATTTGTTTGTAAACTCAATTAAACGCGGTTTTTCCAACAAGAAAAATAGGCTTAATAGTAAAGCGAGCATTACTTGAATACTTGTTTTACTAATATCAGTAAAGTATTTTAGTAGAAAAGAAAAACCATTTTCCAAATAGGCTGCAATTTGATTACTTGAGATAATAGATTCCAAGTATTTAAGTAGTACACTGTCATGTGGTTGTGAATAGAAGGTGGTAATTCGTATAATAAGTTGGCTGATTTCCGAGGTGATTAAAGGTAAATATTTTACGATGCCTATCGTAAGTATTCCAACAATCAATGTATACATTAAAATCACTAATAATTTACGATTTAACCGTACACGCTTTACCGTAAATTCAACAAGCCGGTTTAATAAAAATGCAAAAATAAATGTAAGTAAGATGATATTCATCATACTTCTAACACTGTAAAGAATTAATATAATCAAAGCGAAGATAAGAATCCGCCGTGGTCCCTTTTTTTCGAAAATATCCAATACACCATTCATATGATAATAGCTCCTTCATAATTAATTAAAAGTGAACATGACTGATAGAACCTTTCATTTTAGTATTAACATGATTGGTTGAGATTACAAGCTAAAAACTAGTTTTTTATAAAAAAAAGTTATGCAAATGGGAGATGAGATAATAAATACAGAGGTTGCAAGTGACTCAAGATGAAATTCCGGGTATATCACCGCTTTTACTAAAGCCTTTTTGTTTATTCTAGCAAAGATCAGACAAGTAATAGAATGACGTTATATAGAAGGTATGACTGATTTAAAATCGAAAAGGAAGTGTAATAAAGAAGGAGTAAGCAGCTGAAATTGCATCTTTGGCATCGCCTTATGGATGGGAAGGTGGTAATTCACTCGTTCTCGAAAGTTTTTGATGAACGTGTATCTATCTTTGGGGAGCACGGACGAAATTCCATCATACCATTAACGAAAAAACTACGCAGGGATTCGATTTTATCGCCTCCCCACGCAGCAGAAATCTGGATAATGGTGCAGTGATCGCCGAGCAACCCGTACATAAGGAGTTAAGTGTTTTATCACAAAAGTAAGCAGTGTTGACAGCCTATATTTGGTGAATCAACACATATGGCGCTGAATAAATGTATACAGCGTAGGCAGCTCCTAGCGTAGTAGCGGAATCATTGGATTCCTTATTTCAACATACTAGAGCAACTTTTATTTTTCAGTAGAACGGTATAAATCAATCATTGCCTTTTTCCGATCACCCAGAGTTGCAAACTCTCTTGACAATTCTTCGTGAATGCCGTTTTGGTCTATCTTGCCTGTTTTTATTTTTTCGGATAAAGTTTCGTTCTGCTTTGATTCTTTCTTGTTGTCTTCTTCCATAACAATACCTCCCCGTTTCATCAATCCCCTTTAATATGGCACTAGCAACTAAAATCATTCATCAATTGAGGAAATGAGAAATAGGATTGTCAAATCATGTTATGTTAAGTCGGTTTTAGGGTAAATAGTGTATACTTGTACCATTAGAATGCGGAAGAAGGAGATTGACATGAGTTCGAAATATGCAGATGACAGCTTGGCTTTACATACGGATTTATATCAAATCAATATGGCGGAATCATACTGGGCAGATGGTATCCATGAACGGAAGGCGGTTTTTGAACTGTTTTTCAGAAACTTGCCGTTCGGTAATGGGTATGCGCTATTCGCAGGGCTTGAGCGTGTTCTCGATTACTTAAGAGAATTTCATTTTAGCGAAAGTGATCTTGCTTATTTGAGTGACGATCTTGGTTATAAAGAAGATTTCATTTCTTATTTAAAAGAACTCCGTTTTACAGGTGATGTCTATTCGATGGTTGAAGGGGAACTCGTTTTTGCGAATGAACCGATTATTCGCGTGGAAGCAACGCTTATCGAAGCGCAGCTGATGGAGACAGCCCTGCTTAATATCGTCAACTACCAGACATTGATTGCGACAAAAGCGAGCCGCATCAAACAAGTTGTCAAAGACGAAGTTGTGATGGAGTTCGGGACACGCCGTGCGCATGAGATGGATGCGGCGATTTGGGGAGCACGAGCTACATTCATTGGCGGTGTTGAGGCCACGAGTAATGTCCGGGCAGGAAAAAGATTCGATATACCCGTAGCTGGGACGCATGCCCATTCAATGATCCAAGCATATAAAAGCGAATACGAAGCATTTCATTCATATGCTAAGAGACATAAGGATTGTGTATTCCTTGTAGATACTTATAATACAGTGAAAATCGGTATTCCAACGGCTATCCAAGTTGCAAAAGAACTTGGCGATAAAATCAATTTCATCGGTGTCCGTCTCGACAGCGGGGATATTTCATTCCTATCAAAAGAAGCGCGTCGTATGTTGGATGAAGCCGGATTCACGGAAGCACAAGTTGTCGTTTCAAATGATCTGGACGAATATACTATCCTCAACTTGAAGGCTCAAGGCGCAAAGGTTGATGTGTGGGGAATCGGAACGAAATTAATCACAGCATATGACCAACCGGCATTAGGAGCAGTTTATAAAATTGTGTCGATTGAAAATGCCGAGGGTAAAATGGAAGACACGATTAAAATCTCGTCAACAACAGAAAAAGTGACAACACCTGGACGGAAAAAATTATATCGCATTATCGACTTAGAAAACGGCAAGGCTGAAGGGGATTATATTACAATGCATGATGAGGATCCTGCTTCCGAAAAACGCATTAAAATGTTCCACCCAGTCCACACATTCATCTCGAAGTTTGTTACGAATTTCGAAGCCAAAGACTTGCATGTGAAAGTGGTAGAGAATGGGAGCGTCATTTATGTTAATCCGACACTTCAACAAATGCGTAACTACGCAAAAGAAAACCTTGAATTGTTATGGGATGAATATAAACGATCTCTAAATCCTGAAGAATATCCAGTCGACTTAAGCCAGAAATGTTGGGACAATAAAATGCGTAACATCCAGGAAGTCCAGGAAATGGTGGAAGACTTTATTAATCAATAAGGAGGTTTATCGATTATGACATTACAAGACAAGATCATTGAAGAGCTGAAGGCGCAACCCGTTATCGATCCTGAAGAAGAAGTGCGGAAATCAATCGACTTTATGAAAGAATATGCAAGGAAAAATGCGTTTCTAAATGGTTTTGTGTTAGGGATTTCAGGTGGACAGGATTCAACACTTGTCGGAAAACTTGCCCAGCTGGCTGTCGATGAATTGAACGGTGAGGAAGGAACGGAACGCTATAAATTCATAGCAATCAGATTGCCTTATGGTTCCCAGTTTGACGAGGATGATTGTCAAGATGCACTGGAGTTTATTAAGCCCACGATGATTTACACCGTTAATATTAAAGAAGCTGTCGATGCGAGTGCACGTGCATTAACGGCTGCAGGTGTTACGTTGAACGATTTCGCTAAAGGAAATGAAAAGGCGCGGGAACGGATGAAAGTCCAATACTCAGTTGCATCAATGCATGATTGCATTGTGCTCGGGAGTGACCATGCGGCGGAAGCAATCACTGGATTCTATACGAAGTTTGGAGATGGTGGTGCAGATCTTATGCCGCTATTCAGATTGAACAAACGCCAAGGGAAAGAGTTGTTGCGGGAACTTGGCTGCCCTGAGCATCTCTATATGAAAGTGCCAACAGCAGATTTGGAAGAAGATAAACCAGCATTGCCTGATGAAGTTGCACTTGGTGTTTCGTATGACGATATCGATGATTATCTTGAAGGGAAAAAGCTGCCGGAAGGACCGCGTACAGCAATTGAGAACCATTTCCTGCGTTCGCAACACAAACGGCATCTGCCAATTACTATCTTTGATGATTTCTGGAAGTGATTTATGGGGCTCCTACCGGGGGCCTTTTCTTTATTTAATGAAACTATAACGTTTTTTGTCTGTGGAAAAACTGCGAGAGGGAAAATTTCAAGTCCAGACACAAATACCTTGGTGCTTGTCCTTTTGTTTTTTTCATTATTACACCTGAGTTGTGTGAAAATTAGATATCCTGTATTATGAGGGTATGTTTTGTTAATTTTCGGATAAGTTGAGTGTACTATACAATTGGGGGAACTGAAATGATATATAAAGAGATGATTGAAAAAGTATTAACAAATATTGAAAAAGTAATGATCGGGAAAAGAAATATCGCCGAATTGAGTGTGACCGCGCTTCTGGCCCGAGGACATGTTTTGCTTGAAGATGTACCGGGTGTTGGAAAAACAATGATGGTAAAAGCATTAGCCAAGTCAATTGGAGCAGACTTTAAGCGCATCCAATTTACACCTGACTTGCTTCCGTCGGATGTTTTAGGCGTATCGATTTACAATCCAAAAGAGATGGAGTTTGAATTTAGACCAGGGCCAATTATGGGGAATATAATCTTGGCCGATGAAATAAATAGAACTTCACCTAAAACTCAATCCTCTCTACTGGAAGGGATGGAAGAGTCCTCAGTAACGATTGATGGAGAGACCATGCAGATACCCCAGCCGTTTTTTGTCATGGCGACACAAAACCCGATTGAATATGAAGGGACATATCCTTTACCCGAGGCACAGCTGGATCGATTTTTATTCAAGCTGAAAATGGGCTATCCAACAAAGGCTGAAGAGATCGAAGTGTTAAATCGCGCTGAAAAAGCGGTGCCTATTGATAATTTAGAAACAGCTATCTCACTTGCTGATTTAATAGAACTGCAGGGCGCTGTAACCAATGTTTTGGTCGACGATACCATAAAGTCCTATATCGTTGAATGTGCCATGCAGACGCGCGATAATCCATATGTCTATTTAGGTGTAAGTCCCCGTGGATCACTTGCGCTTATGAAAGCGTGTCAGGCGTACGCTATGATAAAAGGCAGAGCCTATGTCACGCCTGATGATGTCCAGTATTTAGCCCCATTTGTTTTTGGCCACCGTATGATCCTTAGGCCTGAAGCGAAATATGAGGGGATTTCCACTTCGGAAATTGTGGATCGAATTTTGACAAAGGTACGTGTCCCTGTAGACAGGGTTCCATTGAAATGAGAACTGTAAAAAAAATGGCCGATATGTCGGGCCGATTACTATTTGTGTTGTTCGTTTTGATTTCTGCGTTTGTGTTTGCAATGTTTCAAGGCGGTATTGTAAGTTGGACAGTTTTTTATATCATTTTACCGTTCATAATCTACTCGCTATTATTGTTTTTCTATCCAATGTCAGAACTGACCGTGAAACGTACCATTCGGACGCCTCAAGTGCAAAATGGGGAGAAGTTAATAGTTTCTTTATCAATAAAACGTAAAAGTCGCTTTCCCTTACTTTATACGGTAGTGAGTGAGAATTGGGCAGATCGCGAAATCGCCATTATGGGAGGCGAAAAATTAAAGCGCTTATTTATCTTTGGATTCCGCAAAGAATTTGAGTGGGAATATGAAATTGAAAAGATGCCACGGGGCGAGCATATACTCCAGGGAGTGATGGTTGAAGTATCTGATTTTTTCGGCTGGCTACGGAAAACGAAATTTATCGAATCAAAGCATACAATTCTGGTGTTTCCAAAAACAACAGGTATTCACTATGTGCCATTCGACACCCAATATGATCAAGGTGTGATGGCTTCTCCATTGAGTATCGTCAAAGATACGACAATGGCAACGGGAGTGCGGAATTATCAGTCGGGAGACCGAGTGTCTTGGATTCATTGGAAGTCATTTGCCAGAACGCAGACATTGATGACAAAAGAGTTCGAGGATAGAAGATCGCAAGAATTATTTCTAATTTTGGATGGCAGAGCGGCACCGCTTTTTGAGGAACTAGTAGAACTTACCGCTTCTATTGTAAAAGAAGCTTCAAGTCATCAAGCAGGTCTTGCATTAATGACAACTGGTCCAGAACCTTCTTTATTTCCGTTTATCCAATCAGAAGAGCAACTTCATAGGTCGCTAGTTCACTTGGCGAAAATTAAGCCCGCTGGAAAAGAGGTTGCAGACTCGCTCGCTGATTTTGGAAGCACACTTCACCACGGGGGAAGCATTGTTTTGATCACTGGAAACCCGGATGGGCTCTTCATACAGTCGGTACTGCGCAGTGTGAAGAATGTTGAGTCTATCATTTGCATGGTTGTCGTAAAACGAGATGATCCTAACCTAAAAAGGATTGAAGACGATATTCGATTGGCAAAATCAAAGGGAATTACTGTTCATTTACTAAGCAGGGAACAGTTTACGGACGCATTTAAAGAGGTGGCTCGACTATGAGTGGTACACGAATTGACAGACGACTTCTGCTGATCCTGTATATACTGGCATTTATTCTTTTAAGAGAATGGCTCATTCCGGTTATTAAATTGACCAATTCGGATCATTTAACACTGTTCTTATTATTTGTTGCTTTGTCATTTATATTCGCGTTAATTAGAGCGAAGTGGTGGATAGTCGTCCCTGTAAAAGTATTTTACATTGTAGCAGTAACGCATTATGTGTTTTTGGGAAAGGTACTGTTTACACGGGAAACGTTCACATACTTATTAAATGACTTTATATCAAATGCATCAATTATTATTAATGGTGACTGGGAAGGTATCACAAATCCATTCAGGACAGTACTGTTTTTCTCACTACTGTGGATGACGACCTATCTGGTCCGTCATTGGATAGAAGTAAGAAAAAGTATTTTGTTATTTTATATTATGACGATTCTATTTATAGCATTCATCGATACTTTTGGCGGATATGTCGCAGGTGGTGCGATCTTCAGAATTATGGTGACGGGGTTATTATTACTAGGCTTGCTTGCAATTACTAGGCTTGCGGAAAAGCACAATACACCTATTTCAACAGGTGCATGCCTGGCGATATCTGTGCCGTTGCTTTTCACTGTCGTTGTGAGTGGGACTCTTGCAAACTTGCTGCCTAAACAAGATCCCATTTGGCCGGATCCACTTCCTTATTTCGAATCAATTATACAAGTGAACGGGGAGGGTACAGGCGCTGGTACTGGGCTTTCAAAGAGTGGATATGATTCGGATGATACCTCATTAGGCGGTTCGTTCGTCCAGGATTCAACACTAGTTATCGAAGCAAAAGTCGAAAGTAAACAATATTGGAAAATTGAAACGAAAAACACATATACGTCAAAAGGATGGGAACAGGTATCATTTGATGATACCTCGACTAGCTATACTACGGGGATGGAGTTGTGGGAAAGTGAAAAAAATGTAGATGCAGAAGCGGCATCTCAACAGCTTGCAGAATTGCAAGTGTCAGAAAAATTCCCGTTCATCGTTTATCCTTACGGTATTAGTAAAGTAAACACACCAAAGGATGTTGTTTTACAACATTCAGAGGCATCCGGAAAATACAGCACGAAATTCGGGGACGTCGAGGTTATTCTAGATTCGTATGAAATTGAATTTATGGAGCCCGACTACAGTTTAAAGGAGTTACGGGCTACACGAATGGAAGACTTTTCAACAGTTGAAGAGGATCTCGCCCAGTACTTGCAACTTCCTGAACAATTACCTGAGCGAGTACAAGAACTTGCGAAATCTATATCAGGAGATCATGAAAGTGTTTACGAAAAGACAAAGGCAATTGAAAATTATTTCGGAAGAAATGGTTTCGTTTACACGCAGCAAGGTGTTGCCATTCCAAAGGCGGAGGATGATTATGTAGATCAATTCCTCTTCGATACTAAAAAGGGTTACTGTGATAACTTCTCCACATCTATGGTTGTAATGTTGCGATCGATAGGTATTCCAGCACGTTGGGTGAAAGGCTTCGCTCCAGGAGAATTTGAGCTAAATGATGCGGGCGAGAAAGTATATCAAATTACGAACAATGAAGCGCACTCGTGGGTTGAAGCATATATGCCTGGGATAGGCTGGATGCCATATGAGCCGACGATTGGTTTCAGTAACTTGACAGACGTTGATTATGATATCGAGTCGGACCATAATGATCCAAAAGCTCCAGAAGTGAAAAAACCAGAAAAACCGAAGAATGAGCAAGCTGAAAAACCGGTTAAATCGGAAAAGAGTTTTAAAAATCGGACGTTTTTCAAATCTATTGGTACTTGGATTGAAGGCAATAAATGGGTAATAGGGATAGTGGGATTCATACTAATCTTTGTCGGTTGGCGACTATTCGCCAGTAGAACAAAATGGCTACCCAAAGTGCTTATCTATACCCACCGCTCTAAACAAAATGACTGGGCCACATTTACAAGGCGCTATAGGAGTTTATTGAAGCAACTTGACCGTTTTGGTCTGAAGCGCGCGAGCGGTATGACACTATCTGATTATGCGGTGAACGTCGACAACCACTTTGGTGGAAATACTATGAAAGTGCTTACAACCGCATATGAAAAAGGCTTATACGGTGGGAATACAACTGATCATGAATGGGCAGGCTTGCAAGAAATGTGGGAAGATTTAATCAATAGGACTTCGGGTTGATTTTTGGCAATAATAGCAGTAAGATTAATAACAGAATAAGCCCAAGGTGCCCTCATATATATCCGATAATATGGTTCGGATGTTTCTACAAGTTACCGAAAATGACTTGACTATGAAGGCGAATTCAGCTCTTTGTGAGCTGTTTTCGCTTTTTTATAGATGTTGAGACGCGTGGAAAGAAAGACTTTCTGACGCGTCTTTCTCTATTTAAAAGAACCTTGGAGTAAAAGGAAGAGGTGGATCGATTGTCAACAGCTCCTTTATTAGTCGAACAAGAAAAAATCGTGGTGCTTGATTACGGTAGTAAGTACAATCAATTAATTACGCGTACAATCCGTGACTTCGGTGTATATAGCGAATTACATGCACACACGACTACTGCAGAAGATATTAAGAAAATGAATGCTGTAGGAATTATTTTGTCAGGTGGCCCTGCATTTTTAGAAGATGCAGATACACTGGATATCGATCCTGAAATTTTTTCGGCAGGCATCCCCATTCTTGGTATTTCCTTTGGCGCGCAAATTGTCGTCAAGCATTTCGGCGGGAAGATTGAAGTGTTGGCAAATCGTATTGATAGCGTAAATACAATCACTGTCGATAGAACTTCTAAGCTTTATAACGGACAAACGGAGAAACAAGATGTTTTGTTGAGCCGAGGCGGTCGTATCGTTGCAATGCCTGAAAGTTTCACAACGTTTGCAAGCGACACGGCAAACGAAATAATGGCAATTGGAAATGATGAAAAGAATATCTATGCAGTACAATACCATCCTGAAGTACAGCAAAGCGAACATGGTAAGGATTTTCTTCGTCACTTTATCCTAGAAATATGTGGAGCAAAAGCAGATTGGACAATGGAGAGCTTCATCGACATCGAAGTTGATAAAATACGTACAACGGTCGGTGACAAAAAGGTTCTTTGTGCCCTTAGTGGTGGCGTCGATTCATCTGTTGTAGCTGCACTGATTCATCGTGCAATTGGCAATCAATTGACATGTATGTTCGTTGACCATGGCCTTTTGCGTAAAGGTGAAGTGGAAAGTGTAGTGGAAACATTTAGTAAAGACTTCAATATGAATTTCATTAAAATTGATGCACGAGAGCGCTTCTTAACTAAATTAAAGGGCATTTCCGACCCTGAGCAAAAACGAAAAATAATCGGCAATGAATTCATTCGTGTATTCGATGACGAGGCAGCTAAGCTTGACGGAATGGAATTCCTTGCACAAGGGACAATCTATGCGGATATTATCGAAAGCGGTACAGCAACTGCAGAAGTTATTAAGTCACATCATAATGTTGGTGGACTTCCTGAAGATATGGACTTTGAGCTGATTGAACCATTAACTGCTCTTTTCAAAGATGAAGTTCGCGCATTGGGAGCTGCACTCGGTCTTCCTGAAGAAATCGTAAGACGTCAACCATTCCCGGGACCTGGACTTGGAGTCCGTGTACTTGGTGAAATTACAGAAGATAAATTAAAAATTGTTCGTGAATCTGATTGGATTTTGCGTGATGAAATCAAAATCGCCGGTCTTGACAATGCAATATGGCAATACTTCACTGTTTTGCCTGATATCAAAAGCGTTGGCGTAAAAAGCGAAAAGCGCACTTATGATTATGCAATTGGTATCCGTGCTGTTAATTCAACAGACGGCATGACGGCTGATTGGGCAAAAATTCCTTGGGATGTCCTACAAAAAATCAGTGCACGTATTACGAAAGAAGTTCCACAAATTAACCGTGTCCTTTATGACGTAACGAGCAAGCCACCAGCAACTATTGAGTGGGAATAAAATAGAAGATATCGTATAAAACCGAGAATATGGCTCGGAAGTTTCTACCAGGACACCTTAAATGTTCTGACTACGATTTCATTGGAGGGGGAGAACCCTTCTATTTGGATTTGTTTGGAAGCATGCGACGTATAATCGCATGCTTCTTTTTATTTTGAAAATCTTAATTTGAGAGGAAGGTATACATGAAAAAGTACTTTGAGTTCGACAAACTTGGAACGAACTACCGTCGTGAGATTATCGGAGGATTGACAACATTTCTTGCAATGGCATATATCTTGATTGTCAATCCTTTAATGTTATCGCTTG
>NZ_JBBOXF010000001.1:1497500-1612500 GCF_038007465.1 Sporosarcina sp. FSL K6-1508
CGTTTGAGTAATGGGGGGACGCAGTAGGATAGGGTGAGCGCGCTGTTGGTTATGCGCGTCTAAGCAGTGAGGTGTGGAATGAGGCAAATCCCGTTCCTATAACATTGAGCTGTGATGGCAAGGGGAGTATTCCCCGGAGTCCCTGATTTCACGCTGCCAAGAAAAGCCTCTAGCGAGGCGGGAGGTGCCTGTACCGCAAACCGACACAGGTAGGCGAGGAGAGAATCCTAAGGTGATCGAGAGAACTCTCGTTAAGGAACTCGGCAAAATGACCCCGTAACTTCGGGAGAAGGGGTGCTCTGGTAGGGTGTTAAAGCCCGAGAGAGCCGCAGTGAATAGGCCCAGGCGACTGTTTAGCAAAAACACAGGTCTCTGCAAAACCGCAAGGTGAAGTATAGGGGCTGACGCCTGCCCGGTGCTGGAAGGTTAAGAGGAGAGGTCAGCGCAAGCGAAGCTTCGAATTGAAGCCCCAGTAAACGGCGGCCGTAACTATAACGGTCCTAAGGTAGCGAAATTCCTTGTCGGGTAAGTTCCGACCCGCACGAAAGGCGTAACGATCTGGGCACTGTCTCAACGAGAGACTCGGTGAAATTATAATACCTGTGAAGATGCAGGTTACCCGCGACAGGACGGAAAGACCCCGTGGAGCTTTACTGTAACCTGATATTGAATTCCGGTGCAGCCTGTACAGGATAGGTAGGAGCCTTGGATTCCGGAGCGCTAGCTTCGGATGAGGCGTTGGTGGGATACTACCCTGGCTGTATTGGACTTCTAACCCATGCCCCTTATCGGGGCAGGAGACAGTGTCAGGCGGGCAGTTTGACTGGGGCGGTCGCCTCCTAAAGAGTAACGGAGGCGCCCAAAGGTTCCCTCAGAATGGTTGGACATCATTCGCAGAGTGCAAAGGCATAAGGGAGCTTGACTGCGAGACCTACAAGTCGAGCAGGGTCGAAAGACGGGCTTAGTGATCCGGTGGTTCCGCATGGAAGGGCCATCGCTCAACGGATAAAAGCTACCCCGGGGATAACAGGCTTATCTCCCCCAAGAGTCCACATCGACGGGGAGGTTTGGCACCTCGATGTCGGCTCATCGCATCCTGGGGCTGTAGTCGGTCCCAAGGGTTGGGCTGTTCGCCCATTAAAGCGGTACGCGAGCTGGGTTCAGAACGTCGTGAGACAGTTCGGTCCCTATCCGTCGCGGGCGCAGGAAATTTGAGAGGAGCTGTCCTTAGTACGAGAGGACCGGGATGGACATACCTCTGGTGTACCAGTTGTCTTGCCAAAGGCATCGCTGGGTAGCTATGTATGGACGGGATAAATGCTGAAAGCATCTAAGCATGAAGCCCCCCTCGAGATGAGATTTCCCATTACGCAAGTAAGTAAGATCCCTCAAAGAAGATGAGGTTGATAGGTCTGGGGTGGAAGCACGGCGACGTGTGGAGCTGACGGATACTAATCGATCGAGGACTTAACCAATTTTGAAAAGGGCTTGATTACCCTGATTCGTGTAGCACAATGTCTGTTTCATTCAGTTTTGAGCGAACAAGCTCAAAGAGTCTGGTGACGAAGGCGAAGAGGTCACACCCGTTCCCATACCGAACACGGAAGTTAAGCTCTTCAGCGCCGATGGTAGTTGGGGGTTTCCCCCTGTGAGAGTAGGACGTCGCCAGGCGCAAGGTCATTGCCAATAGGTAATGGCTTTTTTTGTGTTTATTTTTAATATATAGTGGTAGCCGAAGCTGCTTAGTTTATGGCTTCGGCTACCCCTGCTAAGGCGCCTTCGCTCAGCTTATACACTGGATTCAAGTGTTCAACATATAGAATTAGAGGCAAGAAAGACATACTCCAGGTTGCAAATTTCATCACAGCTAATGAAATGATCTTTCTCAAATAGACCATCCAGCGCAGACGCGACTTCGTGGTAGCCGGAGCGATAAGACTGAAAGCGCCCTCCTTTCCGGCTTATCGCGGGAGGCATCCACAAAGCGTCGAAGCGGTATTAGCAGGATGACTAATTCATTCCATATGTCTTGGGACATTCGTTGATCACAGTCGATCGATTTATGGCACGCCAGGTTGCAGGTCTCATCACTGATAACGAAATGAGCTTTCTCAAATACGCTATCCAGCAAAGGCGCGACTTCGTGGTAGCCGGAGCGATAAGACTAAGGAGGGATGCAGTTCAATCCCTCCCAAGTGCTCTCCTTTCCGGCTTATCGCGGGAGGCATCCACAAAGCGTCGAAGTGGTATTAGCAGGAATTCTGATTCTATCTATTGTAAGGCAGCGCCTATGCCGTATTCATTTGTTCAACATATGTAGGAGGATTATAAAGGAGGATTATAAAGATGGTATTTGAATATGGAAGCCGTGATTAAGGTTCCACAATTCCGCTTCATATTCACTATTTATTCATCTATTCTTAATAGCTTGAAATCATCTCCTATCAACGATACGATGAGGTTATGCATGAGAAGGGAATGGTTATTTTGCAAATGGTGCTCATTATATTCGCGATTAATATCGTGTATGTTACGTTTTTCACAGTGCGCATGATTCTAACGTTAAAAGGCTATAGATACATCGCTGCAGGACTTAGTATAGTGGAAATTGTTATCTATGTTATCGGCCTTGGTTTAGTGCTGGATAACCTGAATGAAATACAGAACTTGATAGCCTATGCGGTCGGTTACGGTTGCGGAGTAATTATCGGTTCGAAGATCGAAGAAAAAATGGCACTTGGTTATATCACTGTAAATGTGATTACAGCAGAAAAGAATTTGAAGCTACCGGGCATACTCAGAGAAAAAGGGTACGGTGTGACGGATTGGTCGGCAAATGGACTTGATGGCGATCGGTCTGCTATGCAGATTCTGACACCTCGTAAATATGAACTGAAACTTTACGTTACTATTAAAGAAATAGATCCCAAAGCATTTATCATTGCATATGAGGCGAAAACGATCCATGGCGGTTTCTGGGTTAAGAGCATCAAGAAAGGAAAGTTGTTCAAGTGAGTAAAAAGAAGACTGTGTGGTTTGATGTAGAGACGGAAGAAACTATTGAAGATTGTTTGAAGAGGTTGACTGCAGCAGGTTATACGGTTGCGGGACGAAAGGAAGAACCTTTGTTTTCTGAAGTGGATGGCGAGTATATTCCGGTACGGCAAGTTATCAAGTTTAAAGGCATACTCAAAGAAGACTAAACCGCCATTAATCCGAACGATATATGATAGATGTATTTTATTGTTCGTCTTTTGGGTTGACGGATGCTCTTGGTCTTGTTAAAATATAGAGAGTAAATAGGAATCCCCATATATGCTGTGGAATTGGCCGCAGTGTTTCTACCAGGACACCTTAATGTCCGGACTATGCGGGAAAGCGACTTTCAGGAATGGTAGCGAAAGGTGTGTGAGTACCAATGGGTGCAATCATCTTCACGCATATTTCAATGTCCTCGAATGATCTGCTTTTCATGCATTTGAAAAGTGGTTTATTCGAGGATTTTTTAGTTTAGAAAATGTTGGCTAGGCTTCAGGCGCCAGACATTCGGGTCAAAAGTCAGCCTGGCCAGGAAGGATCGAAATGTATCCTTTCCAGGCAACGAACGCTGCTTCATTGGTTCGACTTATGCGCGTTCATTTGTAAAGGCGTCTTACGTTTTTCTTAGAAGGAGCGGATTAAATTTGGAACCTAAAATCGGCGTTATTATGGGGAGTAAAAGTGATTGGGAAACAATGAAGTATACTTGTGACATTTTAGACGAGCTAGCAGTCCCTTATGAGAAGAAAGTTGTCTCGGCGCATCGCACGCCTGACTTCATGTTTGAATATGCGGAACGAGCACAAGAAAAAGGTCTAGAAGTTATCATTGCGGGAGCTGGAGGAGCGGCGCATCTACCGGGGATGGTTGCAGCAAAAACATTGCTACCGGTTATCGGCATACCTGTGCAATCGAAAGCGTTGAATGGGATGGATTCATTATTATCGATCGTCCAGATGCCAGGTGGTGTTCCGGTTGCGACCATGGCGATTGGAAAAGCAGGTGCTATGAATGCAGGTCTACTTGCAGCACAGATGCTTGGCGTCCATGATAAATCTTTAATGAAGCGTATTGAAGAGCGCCGCGATAATACACGTGATGCGGCACTGGAAAGTAGCGGTGATTTACTATGAAAACAATTTTACCTGGACAGACGATAGGAATCATTGGTGGTGGACAGCTTGGTCGTATGATGGGGCTTGCAGCGAAAGAAGCAGGATTCAAAATTGCTGTGCTAGATCCAGTTATGGATTCACCATGTGGTCAAATTGCTGATATCCGGATTGTTGCACAATACAACGACGAAGCCGCGCTTGAGGAACTTGGTGAAGTGAGTGATGTCATCACATATGAATTTGAAAACATTGATTATGAAGGACTGAAACGTCTGACTCATATCGCACATGTACCACAGGGCGCTGAACTTGTTCGAATCACCCAAAACCGTATCAATGAAAAAGCGGAAATTACTGCATCGGGTGCACCTGTTGCGAACTACGTGGCGGCACAGACATTTGAAGAACTTACATCAAAAATTGCAGAAGTCGGTTTCCCTTGTATCGTCAAGACTGCATTCGGCGGTTATGACGGTAAAGGGCAAGTGAAAATTGATGATGAAAAGGATCTTCATGAAGCTGAATCACTCTTTGCTCATTCAGCATGTATTGCAGAAGCATTTGTTCCGTTCACGAAAGAGGTTTCGGTCATCATTCAACGAAACGCTGAAGGACAGTCTTACTGTCTGCCAATTGCGGAAAATATTCATAAAAATCACATACTGCATGAATCGATTGTACCTGCAAGGGTTCACGAAAGTGTATTGAGACAAGCTGAGGAAGCAGCGATGAAAATTGCAGATCATCTCGATCTTGTGGGGACATTGGCAGTAGAAATGTTTGTTTTGGAAAGTAATGAAATCATCATTAACGAATTAGCACCTAGACCACATAACTCTGGACATTACTCAATTGAGGCATGTAATATCTCACAGTTTCATCAACACGTCCGTGCTATTTGTGGTTGGCCACTGCGAAAGCCGATCCTATGGGTACCGTCAATTATGGTAAACGTGCTTGGTGAACATATTGCGCCACTTTCGAAAGCTGTAAAGGATCATCCTGATTGGTCTATCCACCTATATGGCAAAGCAGAAGCAAAAGAAAAGCGTAAAATGGGACATATAACGATTATGACTGACAATAGTGAAAAAACATTGAAAGAAATTGAAGCAACAGGCATTTGGTCTTAATTCGAGAATATGAATTACCGGCAGCTTTTCAACATTTGTACCAATAACCTAATCTAATTTCATTTGGGAGGAAAAAGACATGACGAAAGTAAACGTATACGTAACACTCCGTGAAAGTGTTGTTGATCCACAAGGGGTAGCAGCGAAAGAAGCACTTCAAACGATGGGTTATAAAGAAGTCGAAAACGTACGCATTGGGAAATTGATTGAGCTAGAATTGGACGGATCAGTTACAGATATCGATGCACGTGTCAAAGAAATGTGTGAAAAGCTTTTGGTCAATAAAGTTATTGAGAACTACCGATATGAAATCGGGGAGGTTGCGGGCAAATGAAGTTCGCTATTCTTGTTTTCCCGGGATCGGGTTGCGACATCGACATGCATCATGCGGTAAATACCGTTCTGGGCAATAAAGCGGAATACATCTGGCATACAGAAGCGAATCTTGACGGGTATGACGCAGTACTCATTCCAAGTGGAGCATCATACGGCGATTATCTGCGTCCTGGTGCACTAGCGCTAAGCTCGCAAGCAATCGAGAGTTTGAAAGCATTTGCTGCAACAGGGAAACCTGTTCTTGGTGTGGGTAACGGGTTCCAAATTCTTGCTGAAGCAGGCCTTTTACCAGGCGCTTTCTTGCGCAATAAAGGACTGAAGTTCAGGTCTGGCAAAACGAAATTGACTGTCTTGAATACAGATTCTACATTTACAGCAGATTACGATAATGGGCAAGAAATCACAATTCCGTTTGCTCATGAATTCGGCAACTATTATGTTGATGAAGAGACAGTGGCAGAATTGAAAAGTACTAACCGTATCGTATTTACATATGCGGACGGTAATGCAGATGGCAGCACAGCGGACATCGCGGGCGTTTTAAACGAAACAGGCAATGTGCTCGGCATGATGCCCCTTCCTGAACGTGCAGTTGAGGAAATCATCGGAGGAACAGATGGATTGCCTCTATTCAATTCAATCTTGAAAAGGTGGAGTGAAAATAATGTCAGCCAAGCATGAACCGAACGCACAACAAATTAAAGATGAACAATTATACCGCCAAATGGGAATGACAGACGAGGAATTCGAACGTGCAACAGAGATGTTAGGACGCCTTCCAAATTATACGGAAACAGGTTTATTCTCTGCATTGTGGTCTGAACATTGTTCATATAAGAGCTCGAAACCGGTACTGCGCAAATTCCCAACTGATGGGCCACGCGTTCTTCAAGGACCAGGAGAAGGAGCTGGGATTGTCGACATTGGCGACAATCAAGCTGCTGTTTTCAAAATGGAATCTCATAACTCACCTTCTGCGATTGAACCGTTCATCGGTGCAGCAACAGGTGCGGGTGGGGTTCTACGTGACGTATTTTCAATGGGTGCCCGCCCAGTAGCACTCGTTAACTCTCTTCGTTTCGGCGATCTTTCAGATGCGCGTGACCGGTATTTATTCGAAGAAGCGGTTGCAGGGATTGCGAGTTACGGAAATGCGATTGGTATTCCTACTATTGCTGGCGAAGTCCAGTTCGATAATTGTTATTCTAAACGTCCACTCGTAAATGCGATGGCTGTTGGTTTGTTAAATCATGAAGACATTCAAAAAGGGATCGCTTCAGGTATCGGAAATAGTGTGATGTATGCCGGTGCTACAACAGGACGTGACGGGATTCATGGCGCGACGATGTCTTCATCCGAAGTATCGGTTGATAAAGAAGGGGAACTTCCGGTTATGCAAGCTGGTGACCCGTTCCTAGAAAAGCTTGTGATGGAAGCATGCCTTGAGCTTGTAAAATCAGACGCGTTAATAGGGATTCAAGATATGGGTGCAGCAGGACTCACTTCTTCTGCGGCTGAAATGGCGTCAAAAGCAGGTTATGGCGTTGAGCTAAATCTTGACCTAGTACCACAGCGTGAAGAAGGAATGACAGCATATGAAATGATGTTGTCAGAATCTCAAGAACGTATGCTAATCGTCGTGAAAAAAGGCCGTGAACAGGAAGTAACGGATTTATTTGCGAAATATAATATCGAAGCGGTAACGATTGGTAAAGTAACGGACGATAAAATGCTGCGCCTTCTTCATAAAGGTGAAGTTGTCGCGGAAGTATCAGCTGATGCACTTGCTGAAGACGCACCGGTTTACCATAAAAAATCCGAGGAACCTGCTTATTTCAGAGAATTCCAAGCGATGGAAATGACAGAACCTGTCGTGACTGATTTGAATGAAACACTTAAAGAATTACTACAACGTCCAACGATTGCATCGAAAGAATGGGTCTATAACCAGTTCGATACACAAGCTAGGTCAAATACTGTCGTTGCACCAGGTTCATCTGCAGGTGTCATTCGTGTCAGTGGAACGAATAAAGGACTTGCGATGACATCCGATTGTAACTCGCGTTTTGTCTATCTTGACCCAGAAACAGGTGGGAAAATTGCAGTTGCTGAAGCAGCGCGTAATCTCATTTGTTCAGGCGCGGAGCCAATTGCAATTACAGACTGCTTAAACTTTGGTAGTGCGGACAAGCCGGAAGTATTTTGGCAGCTTGAGAAATCAGCTGATGGAATTTCTGATGCATGCCGCAAGTTGAATGCTCCTGTAATAAGCGGGAACGTTTCCTTATCTAATGAAGTGAATGGTGTTCCAATCTATCCAACGCCAACGATTGGTATGGTCGGCCTTGTTCATGATTTATCACAAGTAACGACTACTGAATTCAAAAATGCAGGCGATGTCATTTATGTCATCGGCGAAGCATCACTTGATTTCGGCGGCAGTGAATTGCAACAAATGACAGAAGGGAAAATTTTCGGCCAAGCTCCGGCAATTGACCTTGAAGTTGAAGCAGCACGCCAGAATGAACTTTTGACAGCAATCCAAGCAGGACTTGTTCAATCTGCAACTGATTTATCAGAAGGCGGATTTGCAGTAGCACTTTGTGAAAAAGCATTTGGTACGGAAGGTCTTGGAGCAGGCGTTACAGTTTCAGGCTCTGCAGTAACAGCATTATTCAGTGAAACGCAATCACGTTTCCTTGTGACTGTAAAAGAAGAAAAAGCGGCAGATTTCGAAAAAGCTGTGGCAGATGCGATTAAAATTGGTGTAGTTACGGATAGTAACCGTATCGTTATTAACGGTGAAAATGGCACGTTAATCGACGGGACGGTGGATGAACTCCGTTCTGCTTGGAAAGGGGCTATCCAATGCTTGCTGAACTCAGAGGCTTAAACGAAGAGTGCGGTGTGTTTGGCATTTGGGGTCATGAAGACGCGGCGCAGATCAGTTATTATGGTCTGCACGCGTTACAACACCGGGGACAAGAAGGAGCCGGTATCGTTACGAAGGAAGGCAAAAAGTTTCATGTGATTAAAGGCGAAGGTCTTGTCAATGAAGTGTTTTCTGGTAATGAGATCAATGATTTAAAAGGAAATTCAGCAATTGGGCAAGTGCGTTATTCTACAGAGAACGGTCGCGGAATCGAAAATGTTCAGCCGCTCGTTTTCCGTTCAACAACTGGAAGTCTTTCGGTCGCTCACAATGGCAACATTGTGAATGCGGTCGAACTACGCGAGCATCTTGAACGTCAAGGTAGTATTTTTCAAACGAATTCTGATACAGAAGTGCTAGCGCATTTAATTAAGAAAAGTAGCGGTTCTTTAACACAGCGTGATCGTGTAAAAAAAGCATTGTCGATGTTAAAAGGTGCTTTTGCGTTTGTCATCTTGACGGATGATGGATTAATGGTTGCGCAGGATCCGAATGGTTTGCGTCCATTATCCCTTGGGAAACTGGGAGATGCTTGGGTCGTAGCATCTGAGACATGTGCGTTCGATCTTATTGGCGCAGAATGGGTTCGTTCGGTAGATCCGGGAGAACTCATCATTATTAATGATAAAGGTCTTCAGTCGGACCGTTTTGCGAAAGCTGCGGACTCGGCTATGTGCTCGATGGAATATGTCTATTTCGCACGCCCTGATTCGGATATTGATGGTATTAATATTCATTCAGCACGGAAGCGTTGCGGCAAACGACTTGCACGTGAAGTACATATCGAAGCAGACGTCGTCACAGGTGTACCGGATTCAAGTATTTCAGCGGCTATTGGGTTTTCTGAGGAAAGTGGAATTCCATATGAGTTAGGGCTGATCAAAAGTCGTTATGTCGGGCGAACGTTCATTCAACCAACACAGGAGATGCGTGAAAGAGGCGTGAAGATGAAACTTTCTCCAGTGCGTCAAGTTGTGAACGGTAAAAGAGTCGTCATGGTGGATGATTCGATTGTTCGCGGCACCACGTCTAAAAGGATTGTCAATCTGTTGAAAGAAGCCGGTGCGACAGAAGTTCACGTTGTGATTGCGTCTCCACCGCTTGTCAGTCCGTGTTTTTATGGTGTAGATATCAGTACGGATTCAGAATTGATAGCAACAAATAGGACGGTTGATGAAATCCGAGAGCTTATCGGTGCAGATTCACTGACATTCCTGTCTGCTGAGGGAATGGTCGAAGCCATTGGACGTCCCGATAAAACGAAGAATTGTGGACAATGCCTTGCATGCTTTACAGGAGAATATCCTACAGAAATCTATTCAGATACAGTGTTGCCACATAAGAAAGAAATTGTTTGATAGGGGGACTTTTACATGTCGAAGGCTTATGAAAACGCAGGTGTAAATATCGAAGCTGGTTACGAGTCAGTTGAACGGATGAAGTCACATGTTGCGCGAACTGCGCGTAAAGGTGTTACAGGAACGTTCGGCGGTTTTGGTGGCATGTTCGATCTATCCGCACTTAACTACAAAGAACCGGTTCTGATTTCCGGTACAGACGGTGTTGGTACAAAGTTGAAACTGGCGTTCATGGCAGATAAGCATGACACGATTGGTGTTGACTGTGTCGCTATGTGTGTTAACGATATTGTCGCGCAGGGCGCAGAACCTCTTTACTTCCTTGATTACATCGCGCTTGGAAAAGCAGTACCTGAAAAAGTAGAAGCGATTGTAAAAGGAATTGCGGATGGTTGTGTTCAATCCGGTGCAGCATTAATTGGTGGAGAAACGGCTGAAATGCCAGGACTTTACGAAGTCGATGAGTATGACCTTGCAGGATTTGCAGTTGGAGCATGTGAAAAGAGTAAAATTGTTACGGGTGAAAAAGTTGTTGCTGGAGACGTTCTTGTCGGTATCGCTTCAAGCGGTATTCATTCGAACGGTTATTCACTAGTCCGTAAAATTGTAATTGAAGATCAAGGCTGTGAAATTGACGGTTTAATTGCCGGATACGAAGAGCTTGGAACGGTTGGAGACGCACTTCTTACACCAACGAAAATTTACGCGAAACCTGTTCTTCAAATGCATAACGAACTCGATGTCCATTCAATGGGCCATATTACGGGCGGCGGCTTCTACGAAAACTTACCACGTATGTTGGTAGATGGATTCGGAGCAGAAATTGACCTTGGTTCATGGCCAGTACTTCCAGTATTCAAAATGCTGAAAGAAAAAGGCGAACTGTTGGATAAAGATCTATACAGCGTATTCAATATGGGGATCGGTTTTGTTGTCGCACTTCCTGAAGAACAAGCGAATGCTGCCCTTAAAATTGCAGCTGAGCACGGGGAAGAAGCATTCATTATCGGACGTGTGATTGAAGGCGAAGGCGTCACATTTACAGGTACACATGACGGAAGTCTTGTCGAATGAATCGAAAAGTAAAGATTGCCGTTTTCGCATCCGGAAGCGGCAGTAATTTTGCAGCAATTGAAGAAGCATGCAGCACAGGTGAGTTGAACGCTGAAATCGTCCTCATGGTGACGAACAAGCCGGAAGCCTTTGTTGTAGAACGTGCTGAAAAAAGTAGCATTCCAGTTGCGGCATTTCGACCGAAAGATTTTGAAACGAAAGATGCTTACGAAGAAGCGATTCTTCACGCACTTCGAGAGTCTGGGGCGGAATGGCTAGTTCTTGCAGGTTATATGCGTCTCGTCGGGCCTATCCTATTGTCAGCCTTTCCATCTCGCATCGTCAATATTCACCCCTCCTTACTGCCTTCGTTTCCTGGGAAAGACGCAATCGGACAAGCGGTTGCACATGGCGTGAAAGTGACGGGTGTCACAGTTCATCTTGTGGATGAAGGAATGGATACAGGGCAAATTTTAGCGCAACATGCTGTTCGAGTTGTCGATGGGAATCCAGATAAAACGGCTGAAGCGATTCACGCTGTTGAACACGGTTTATATAAAGATACGTTAAACAAAATTTTTAGCCAGTAATGATCAAGGGCTTATTCAGACTAATTGGAGGGTTTTATTCGTGAAAAAACGTGCATTGCTTAGCGTGTCAGACAAAAACGGTATTTTGGAATTTGCAAAGGAATTGGAAAGTCTCGGCTATGAACTGTTATCAACAGGCGGTACGATGAAACATCTTGCAGACAATGGCGTCGCAGTAACAGCAGTCGATGCAGTAACCGGATTCCCTGAAATTATGGAAGGCCGCGTTAAAACGCTCAACCCAATGATTCACGGAGGACTTCTTGCGAAACAAGACAATCCCTCTCATATCTTACAAATGGAAGAGCATGGCATCCAGCCGATTGACGTCGTTTGTGTGAATTTGTATCCGTTTAAAGAAACGATTTCAAAACCGGATGTAACCAATGATGACGCGATTGAAAATATCGATATTGGTGGACCAGCGATGCTTCGTGCTTCTGCGAAAAACCATGCATACGTCACTGTTATTGTAGATGCAACAGATTACGATCAAGTACTTACCGAGATCAAAGCGGACGGCAAAACGACACTTGAAACGCGCAGACGTTTGGCAGCAAAAGTATTCCGTCATACAGCGGCATACGATGCACTTATTGCCGGTTTCTTGACTGACCTTACAGGAGAAGAATTTCCAGAGCAGGTTACGTATACATATGAACTAAAACAACCGCTTCGTTATGGAGAAAATCCACACCAAAAAGCAGCTTTCTATAGCCGGCCACTTGGGTCGGATTTCTCAATTGCGTACGCGAAACAATTACACGGCAAAGAACTTTCGTATAACAATATCCAAGACGCGAATGCGGCTATCCAAATCATTAAAGAATTTGATAAAGCAGCTGCAGTAGCGGTAAAACATATGAATCCATGTGGCGTTGGAACAGGCGAAACAATTTTCGAAGCGTTCAATAAAGCATACGAAGCAGATTCGACGTCAATCTTCGGCGGTATAATCGCATTGAATCGTGAAGTAGATGCGGCAACTGCTGAAAAGCTATCAGGTATCTTCCTAGAAATCATCATTGCACCAGCTTTCACGGAAGAAGCGGTTGAAATCTTGACGAAGAAGAAAAACATTCGTTTGATGACAATTTCGTTTAATCAACACAAAAAAGACAAATGGAATACAGTTTCTGTTGAAGGTGGATTGCTTATGCAAGAGCCGGATGCATACGGATTCGCGGATGCAGACATTCGTGTCGCGACAGACCGCCAGCCAACTGAAGCTGAATGGGAAGCGATGAAACTTGGTTGGGCTGTTGTAAAACACGTGAAGTCCAATGCAATTGTCGTGACTGATGACAATATGACACTCGGCGTTGGTGCGGGGCAGATGAACCGTGTTGGAGCAGCTAATATTGCGCTAACGCAAGCAGGCGAACGCGCTAAGGGTGCAGCGCTTGCATCTGATGCATTCTTCCCAATGGATGATACAGTCGAAGCTGCAGCGAAAGCGGGCATTACGGCAATTATTCAACCAGGCGGATCAGTGAAAGATGAAGATTCGATTAAGAAAGCTAATGAATACGGTATTACGATGGTGTTTACTGGCGTACGTCATTTCAAACATTAAGGAGTAGATTGCATTGAATATACTCGTTATCGGGAGCGGCGGCCGCGAGCATGCGATTGCCAGACAGTTCAATGTCTCTCCTTCAGTACAGAAAGTATTTGTCGCACCCGGCAATGATGGCATGAAATATGATGCCGAATGTGTCCAGATTGATGCGATGGATTTTGAAGCACTTGCAACATTTGCAAAAGCAAACAATGTGGATTTGACATTTATCGGTCCAGAACAACCGCTTGCGGAAGGAATTGTGGATTACTTCGTTGAACAGGGACTGAAAGCATTCGGTCCGACAAAAGCGGCGGCGCTAATAGAAGGTAGTAAGTCATTCGCGAAAGAATTAATGGCGAAGTACGACATTCCGACTGCATCATATGGAACATTTACCGATGCGGACGAGGCGAAAGCGTTTATTTATAAAAATGGAGCACCGATTGTCGTTAAAGCGGATGGGCTTGCAGCAGGAAAAGGTGTTATCGTCGCGATGACGCTGGACGATGCACTGAAGGCGGTCGATGATATGATCGGCAACCAGAAGTTCGGTGAATCATCTTCGCGTGTCGTTATCGAAGAATTTTTGGATGGTGAAGAGTTCTCCTATATGTCGTTTGTCCATGAGGGGCAGATTTATCCTATGGTTATCGCGCAAGATCATAAGCGTGCATACGACGGTGATAGAGGACCGAACACGGGCGGTATGGGAGCATACTCACCAGTACCACAAATTTCTGACGCAATCGTGAAAGAGGCCTACGACAAAGTTGTCGTTCCGACTGTTGAAGCAATGGCAGCGGAAGGAACTCCATTTACAGGTATCTTGTACGCGGGACTCATCCTCACCAAAGATGGTCCGAAAGTGATTGAGTTCAACGCCCGCTTCGGCGATCCTGAAACACAGGTCGTTCTTCCTCGGATGGCATCGGACTTTGGGGAATTCATGGCCGCACTTATGGCTAGCAAACCGTATGAGTTGAAGTGGGATGACAAAGCGATGTTAGGCGTTGTCATTGCGGCGGATAGATATCCAGGAGAAGTTGTAAAAGGGGCGGCATTGCCAGATCTTGATGTTTTGTCAGAACGTGGATTGGAAGTATTCCATGCAGGAACAAAATCGCATGGTACAGGTTTTATTGGCAATGGAGGACGCGTACTCCTTATTACAGCAAAAGCGGATTCATTGAAAGAAGCGCAGGTTGAGGTTTATAAAGGCTTGTCTCAATTGGAATGGAACGAATTCTTCTATAGGCAGGACATTGGCTGGCGTACGTTTGAATAAATGAAAAGACCATTCTCCATACGGAGAATGGTCTTTTCGGCGTTACTCAATTGCTCCTGTGCTTTTCAGTTCAACGGACATGGAAATATTGAAATCTATTTCGGGGTAGAGGCTTTCCCATTTATCCATCATATTTTTTTCATGTAAACGCGTTGCTCGGTACCGTAAACCAAAACCGAATGGATCCACTTCATTTTTCTGGAGCGTCATAAGCAGGTCCATTAATTTCCTTTTCATTTCTTCAGAAGCGATTTTATTGTAGTCATCTAACTTGGCTAAAGATAAATTTTTATTGGACTCCCCGACAACTCCCGACAATTTCACCTTCATATCTATTCGTGGATGACCTTTTTCCGTAATTATTTTGTATTTCATGGAGATTGATTGGATATTCAACAACATCAAATAACCTTCACTTTCGACCTTGTAACTAAATCCGCTCATGTTAAAGTAATTGGAGTTAAATTGTTTCGTTTGGACTGAGGTCAATTCCAATGGCTTCTTATTTTCCTTTAAAACCAAAGATTTATTTATGATCAGTTCCTGTTGATCCTTATTTGTCTCAATCAGTGGCACCACGACATTGATGCCTTTAGCCAAATAATTTCGCCTGAATTCGAAAAGAAATAAGGACCTTATATATGGATTTTCAGTGCCTGTACTGTCAAAAAAGTCAAAAAGGGCAGAAGATGCCGCATACTCTGTTGATGGTTCCACTTTCAAGATTTCTTCCGCAGAAGGTCTAGCGGCAGCTACCCAAGCAATCAATTGAATATCTGCTCTTCTTACAAAATAATCCATGAAATGTCCTATTTCTTCGCCTAATAGTTTCTCATTGATGACGATTATTTTGGCATGTCCGAATTCAAGTACTTTGTCCACATGTGTTTCCAGTATTCTTATCGACTCAGCCAATGTTTCGCCCTCATGCGATAGGTAGGTGTAGGTTGGCCCTGTTGTTTCATTGATAGAACCAATGGGAATTGAAATCTTGAGCGTGATTTTATAATGCCCCTCTTCTTTTTCTGACGGATCGATTCCGATTCCTATAACGAATAGTCGTTTATCAATATCTTTGAAAGCGCAACCTGTCTGAAGGATAATCGAAAGTACAAAAATAACTGCGATAAAAACAAGTCGTCCTTTCCGCAACCTGGTCATTGTGACTTCATCCCCCGTTTCACAGCGAATAGTGAAATCAAAATAATAGCAAAGACAGTAGGCAGTAGGTTAAAGAAGAACCTTGAGTACTCCAATAACTGATAGGCTGTTAAGACTCGTGATAATACAATGCCGCACACCCCAAACATAATGACAAAAAAGTAAGGCGTTAAATTCTTATCTTTCCATTTCAATCGTTTAAAATGAAAAATACTGCAAAATAGTTTTAGGGATACATGCCAATGAATTAAAATACTGATAATTGACACAGCTAGGAAAAATAATAGAAAAATAAAGACGACACGTTCAATAATTCCATATTTCATGCGTAGGGAGTCGCTTGTTGAAATCCAGGGATAAAGAAGATTTTCAATCCCATCAAAACCACTGATCCCGATAGGTATGAAATACGTTGTAAATAGGATGAAGGCACCCGAAAATCCGATAGTTATCAGGTGTTTCGCGCCGATCTTTTGTTTTTTTGTGAAGACACTGTTAAAAATGATTAAATTTACTACGCCCATAAAAAAATACAAAGATGCTGTAAAGGCATCATAACTGGGAAACTCATTCACATGCATAATGGAAACCTTAACAAAATCCCAGTCCAATTTATCGTTGCTATACGATTTAAACATTAAAAAAATAAATAAAGGACTAGAGAGCATTAACACAATTTCAGCCGAATACAGTACACTTTCGGTCTTAATCAAGATGCCAATGGAAACAATTATCGCAAGCGAAAATGCAATTACGTAAATTGACATTTCAGGTGTCAAAAAAGTGATTAAGAGAAATACATAGGCTATGAACGTAATCAGTCCCGCGACAAACCAACTTAGGGCGAAATATAGAAGGATGGGGTAGGTCAACCACTTAGACGTGTATTCTTTCATTAATTCCGGCAGATCCTTGCCTGGAAATTGATTGAAAAAATAAGTGGTTGTGTAGATGATGACCATCCCTGCAATCACCGCAAGGACCATCGATAGGATAGCCCCGTTCCTACTTTCAGCTAAAAGGATCCCCGGGACAGAGGCGACGATATTTGAAATCATTGTAGCTGCGATTAAATAATAATAAAATCGGTTCATCTATCCGACCCCTTTATTTCCGACTTCCCATTTTTCCAATAGAACCGTAAATAAGGTTCGCCGAAGCTCTCTATATTGGTTAAATATATAATTAAACCTATAAACGATATTGTCAGTCCGGCCATCCCGAATAATGTTGAGAAAAGCAGTATAAGAACCCTGATGACCCTGACCGCGAAACTCATCTCATTAATGGGGATGACAAAAGTGGAAATTGCAACAGCGGCGATAAGCACGATCATAATATTCGATACTAAAGACGCCTCCGTTGCCGCTGTTCCTAATATCAATCCTCCGACGGTTGTGGCAGCCGCACTGACCACTTTGGGCGGGCGGATGCTTGCCTCGGTGAGAAGTTCCATGAATATAAGCATGAATAGGACTTCGATGTAGGAAGGATAGGGTACGCCAATCCTGCTACCCGCGACGGTCATTGCGAGCTCCGTACGGAAAATATCGGGGTTGTATGAAGTGATGCCCACATATAATCCGGGCAACACGATACAAGTGAACAACCCGAAATAACGTAATGTAAGTGTGAATTTGGCTATCCAAAATGAATGATAATTATCCTCTGTCGACACCATGAAGTCAAAGAAGATAACAGGTGCTAGTAGGGCAAGAGGACTGCCATCTATCATTAACACAACCTTGCCTGCCGCGAGATTGTATGAGATGCGGTCGGGTCGTTCAGTCAGAATCATCGTCGGGAAAAGAGAGAATTTTTTATCATTCAAATGGAGCTGGAGATCCCCAGCGGATTGTATAAGGGGCGCATCCATCTGGTCCAGCTTATCTTTTATCATCTTTAAAACGTTTTTTTTTACAATGGTTTCATCGTACAGAATTGCGATGGGCTTACGGGTGACGTCGTTCAATTCAATTGTTTCTACCTTTAAGGATGGCTTATGATACCGTTGACGTATTATATTTACGTTCGTATTCAGATTCTCGCTTAACGCCAATTGGGGTCCGTGAACCGTTGCTTCCAAGGATGTCGGTAGAACAAGGTCTGACTGCACTTTTCTCAAATCCAACAGAATAATCTGATCACCTATCGCAAGGACTGCGTGACCAATTGTAAGATTGAAAAGTAGGTCTTTTTCATTCGCCGGCATGCCCACTTTGCTCGGCGATGAGTTGACGTATGTTTCAAATTGATTATCAGAAGACATTTCGAAAAAAGGTTTAATGATCAATTGTTGTAATTGTGCCTCGTCGATCACTGTCTTTAGATAAAGAAGGAATGCCGATTTGTCTCCAATTTCCAACGGAACCAGAAGGACATCGAAAGAAGGTTTCAACTGTTCCATTAGCCGCTTCATCAGTTCGGGTGGTGTCGGTTTTCCTTGATATTTTTTCCACATAGTCAGATCTCCTATCACTAAAAACATCTTCAGCCTGGACTTTGTTCAGCATCTATAGGGTATCCGGAAGCAGGGAGATTCAAACTTTTTTTGCGAGGAAAATGACTGTAGAATCTTTAACGGTTAATTATTTATAGGTAAAATAATATAACGATGGAAAAGTTATAAGGCGATGGTGGTGGATGAATATCTAATCTTGGTTATGAAGGAGTGAATTATGCATTGTTTTCATCTGAAAAATCCCCCGTTCCATCGTTATGATGGAATGGGGGATTAGTTTATTCTTATTGTCATTCAGCTTTACAAATCCATCCGCCAAACATGTTAGTCGTAAAGAATTTGGCGATATTACCAAACCCTGCTTCTTGCAATAAACGAATAATTTCCTCTTCGGAAATGAAGGAGAGGTTACGTACGGTTTTTTCCATTTCATCTACTTCTACTTTAGTCATACTTGTCGTATCTAGCCAGTATGCTTTCCATAGGGAGAATAATTCGTTGAACGCCGGATCATCAGGATCACCGTACATCGTAGCCATGACGAAGGGGGCTCCTGCTTTTAAACGTCGCCGTATTCCTTTTAAATGCTGAAGCTTTTCATCTACATCTGCGATGAAATGAAGGACAAGCATAAACGTTGCAGCATCATGCAAGAGGTTCACATCAACTTCATCAATCGTTCCTTCAATGAACGTCACACGGTCTGTCATATTTAACTGTTCAGCTTTCAGCTTTGCAAGTTCGAGCATCGGCGGAGCAGGATCCACTGCGGTAAATCTCCATTCAGGGTTTGCTGGTCCTAGTATGGCGAGTTCATTGCCGCCTCCCGCTCCGATTATTAGTATCTTTTCTTGACGGGCTTTATTTGCCCGGAAATAAGCTTGTACAAGCCTGAACATGGCATCGTAGGTAGGCAATGTCCGCCGAACGCCGCGGTCATATTCAGTAGCCGTATTTTTATCAAACTGTAACTTGTCGGTCATCTCATCAAATCCATTCAATTGTGGTACTGTACTAGTTCGCCAAAAGGAGGAAGAAACCTTTATCCAAGTTCACAACGTATTGACTAAACTTGGCAACGAATCTTCGAAAGTGCATAACACTCGATGTAAACTAAACAATACATCATACAAACGTAACAACATCTGCCCAAAAACGACTCTTCGGTTGTCTGAAATTTCAAAGATGTCCAGTAAACTCTCTATTTATTTCATCAATGCTATGCTACGATAAATAGCATGGATATGTCAGATTAAAGGAGAGATTTTCATGTGGGAACCTAGTGAAGTAAATGCTCAACTACATATGATTGACGGCAAGAAAGCGCCGGACCTCATTATTACCAATGCGGAATATTTACATTCAATCTATAAAAAATGGGTGACAGGGAACATTTGGATTGCAGGCGATCGGATTGTTTACGCTGGGAAGGAAATGCCGGGCCTGACGGAAGGCGCTGAAATCGTAGATGCGGTGGGGAAGAAAATTGTTCCCGGTTATATCGAGCCTCATGTCCATCCATTTCAATTGTATAACCCCAGGACATTCGCGGATTATGCAGCGCGGCTCGGGACAACAACATTCATTTCGGATAATCTCATTTTATTCATGTCCCTTACTAATGAAACATCGTTTGCGCTTCTTGATGAGTTAAATAAGTTGCCGTTTTCGTTTTACTGGTGGGCGCGATTTGACTCACAAACGATTCTTCAAAACGAATCAGAATTGTTTAATCTGGAGTCCATTAAACAATGGATTGCACGACCGGAAGTATTGGTGGGGGGAGAATTAACGGGCTGGCCACGGCTTATGAATGGAGAGCCTGACATGCTCGCTTCCGTCAGTGCTGCAAAAATAGGAGGTAAGAAAATTGAGGGCCATTTTCCCGGTGCTTCTGAGCGTACATTGGCTCGGATGCGACTTCTTGGGGCAGATGGCGATCATGAATCGATGACAGTAGAAGAAGTGGAGGCAAGGCTGCTGCATGGTTATGGAGTGACCCTTCGCTATTCGTCGATTCGTCCCGATCTTCCACATTTATTAAAAGACATTGTTGACAAAGAGCTGAATGTGTTCGATCACTTGATGATGACTACGGACGGTTCCACACCTTCCTTCCATCTTGACGGCGTCATGGATAAATGTATCCGCGCCGCAATCGAAGCAGGCGTTCCGCCGATTGATGCGTATCAGATGGCGTCTTACAACGTAGCACGTTATTATGATATGTCCGATTTACATGGTATCATTGCGACCGGCCGCTATGCCACGCTTAATTTCCTTGAGGATGAGTACAACCCTGTGCCGACGGATGTTTTATCCAAAGGGAGATGGCTGAAGCGGGAAAAAGAATCGACCGAATCATTTCCACCAATGGACTGGTCCCCTATTGATAAATTCGCACCGGACTTCGATCTTGATGAATCGGATTTCAGATTTGAACACTCGATTGGAATTGAAATGCTCAATGACGTCATTACAAAACCGTACAATGTGACGATTGACATAAATGGCGATAAACTTGCGGGTAATCACGACGAAAACTACCTCATGCTTCTCGACAGGAATGGAAAGTGGCGTGTCAACACAGTCATTAAAGGATTCTCAACAGGTATCCAAGGCTTTGCTTCCTCGTATTCGAATACAGGAGATATTATTTTAATCGGTAAAGATAAAAAGGAAATGCATAATGCATTCAAAGAAATTAAACGAATAGGCGGGGGGATGGTGCTCGCGGAACATGGCAAAATCGTCACGACACTTCCACTTCCAATAGGCGGGGGACTGTCGGAGGAGCCGGTTCAGAAACTGATAGCACAGGAGCTGGAATTGAAAAAAGCGCTTGCAGATCGCGGTTATACAAAAGGTGATGCGGTTTATACATTGCTGTTTCTACAATCAACACATCTGCCGTACATACGTATTACGCAGATGGGGCTATACGATGTCATGAAAAAAGAAGTTATCATTCCGGCAATCGGAAGATAGGGGGAAAAGATGGAGAAGAAAATGAGAGGATTGCTATTGTTTATGGCAATCTTAATGGTGTTGCTAACAGCGTGTTCAAAAGAAGAGAAGGCGGAGGACGCTGTACCCGAGCCGATAGAAGTTGAGGAAGAACCAATCGTAGAAGTCGAACCCGTACAAGGACCGACGTTATATAAAGCACCATTTACTGGCGTTTTATCAGAAGAGGAAAGTACCCATCGCGCAGTTCTTGCAACGATTAATAACCATCCGCTGGCAAGGCCGCAATCAGGTATAAGTGATGCTGATATTGTCTATGAACTTGCAGCGGAAGGTAATATCACAAGACTTTTGGCATTATTCCAAAGTGAGCTACCTGAAGAAATCGGTCCAATCCGCAGTGCGAGAGATTATTTTGTTCATATTGCAAAAGGGCTTGATGCGTTTTACATTGCACATGGCTATAGCCCCGATGCAAAACAGATGCTGGAAAACCGTTTCGTAGATAATGTAAACGGTATGCAGTACGACGGGATATTATTTCAACGATCTAAGGAACGGAGAGCTCCTCATAATTCATATATATCGCAGGATAATGTAATCGCTGCCATGGAGAAGACAAATTCATCGGTAGAATTGTCGACAATTCCGGCATTTTCTTTCCTTGATTCGATTGAAGGTGCTAAAATAGGGGATATCGCATCCATGCTTGTTGTTCGGTATGGGACAGATCCTGATTTTACAAGCACGTATTCCTATGATGGAGAAAAAGGAACTTACAATAGAACAGTAAACGGAATCGTAACAGTCGATAAATCCAGCGAAAAACCTGTGGAACTGTCCAATATACTTATATTCGAAACGGCACACCGTACAATTGATAGTATTGGCAGACAGTCGGTCGATATTGAGTCGGGCGGCAAAGGAAAGCTATTCCATGCAGGTGTTGAAAAGGATATCGAGTGGGAAAATATTGACGGAATCTTAACCCCGATGGAAAATGGTGTTCCGGCAAAACTAGTCCCGGGTAAAACATGGATTCATATCGTTTCCACTAATCCTGGAATGGAAACGTCTGTCACATATACCCCTTAGGGAATTCATGCAGAGAGAGGGAGACATATGCAAATCGACAAAATCCGCGGTCATCAGATGGACCAGCTATTTAAAGCGATGCTCGAATTAAAAGACCTCGATGAATGTTATGAATTTTTTGATGATCTTGGCACGATAAGTGAATTGCAATCACTCGCGCAACGTCTCGAAGTGGCACAGATGCTTATGACAAAAATGACATACGATAAGATACAAAGCGAGACAGGGGCTAGTACTGCAACAATTTCGAGAGTCCGGCGTTGCGTTGATTATGGATCGGGTGGATACGGGAAGGTGCTCGGACGTCTGTACGCCTCCGAGAACGAAGAGGAAGCCGAAAAATAAATAAGTTATTATCTATTATATGTTGAAATAGAGAATCCATTGAATCCACTACGGCGCTAAGAGATGCCTCCTGTCATAAGCCAAGCAACTTCGCTGCTAGTCTTTTATCGCGTTCGGGCTCACCCTTTTGAGTCGTCAACGCTATATATTTTTGTTCAACATGTATAGACTCCAGGCGCAAGACGCTTTCAGGTAAAACCGGACAGAGAAAGAATCTGTCCGGTTTTTTTGGTATACTAAAGAAACGTACATTATAAGATTGGGTGGGTTGACATGGATTTCACTACATGGCGTCATGCCTTTAAATTAGATCCTGAGAAAACGGTGACAAACGAACAATTGGAGCTACTTGCAGAGTCGGGAACAGATGGAATTATAGTTGGAGGAACGGACGGTGTCACACTCGATAACGTGCTCGATTTGCTGGTCCGCATCAGAAGGTATTCCGTTCCGGTTGCACTTGAGATTTCAACTGTGGACTCAGTGACACCGGGTTTCGATTATTATTTCATCCCAACAGTACTTAACTCAACAAAAGTTGAATGGATTAACGGTCTCCATCATTCCGCACTTCGTGAATATGGACATATGATGGACTGGGATGAAATTCTTACAGAAGGATATTGCATTATGAATCCCGACTGCAAAGCAGCGAAATTAACGGGAGTGACAGAAGTTCCGGACGAAGAGGATGTCATCGCTTATGCCCGCATGGCCGAACATCTTTTCAAATTGCCGGTTTTTTATATGGAATACAGCGGTATGTATGGAGATACTAAAATAGTAGAAGCAGCATCGCGCGTACTTGAAAAAACGCGTCTATTTTACGGCGGTGGCATCAAGAATGTTAACGATGCTAAAAAGATGGCCGAAGTCGCGGATACGATTATCGTGGGTAATGTCATCTATGAAAATTTCACAGCAGCATTAGCAACCGTCGACGCAGTGAAATCGGTTTCCAGTTAAGACAAATCAGTGTATAATAAAGAACAAATGTTCCGGAAGGGCGATAATAAATGAATAAAATAGCAGAAGACTTACTTACAGGGATGAATCCAGAACAAGCTCGCGCAGTGAAGAAGACAGAAGGGGCACTTCTTATAATGGCAGGTGCAGGCTCCGGGAAAACACGTGTCCTGACACACCGGATTGCCTATCTAGTCGTCGAGAAAAATATTTATCCCTCCAATATCCTGGCGATTACATTCACAAACAAAGCGGCCCGTGAAATGCGTGAACGTATCGATGGATTGCTTGGTGCTGGTACAGGTGAACGTATGTGGGTTTCTACATTCCACTCAATGTGTGTCCGGATTTTACGGCGAAATATTGACCGAATCGGTATATCAACATCGTTTTCAATTCTCGATTCAGCCGACCAATTATCGGTTATTAAAAGCGTGTTAAAAACGTTGAACCTGGATGCGAAGCAATATGAACCACGCACAATGCTAAATGCGATCAGCTCAGCGAAAAACGAATGTATTGATGCGGAAATGTATCGCGCACAAATTAACGCCCACAATCCATATGAAAAAACGATTGCAGACGTCTACGATGGCTATGCAAAGCGGTTGCGTCAAAACCAGTCGCTCGATTTTGACGATCTCATCATGATGACGCTCGTCTTGTTTGAACGCGTACCGGATGTCCTAGAATTTTATCAAAACAAATTCCAATATATTCATGTCGATGAATACCAAGATACGAACAACGCACAGTATAGACTTGTTAATATGCTGGCGGAAAAGTTCAAGAATTTATGTGTAGTGGGAGATTCCGACCAGTCTATTTACAGATGGCGCGGTGCGGACATTGGCAATATTCTATCCTTTGAAAAGGACTATAAAAATGCTGAAATGATTATGCTTGAGCAAAACTATCGCTCGACGCAACGAATCCTTCAAGCAGCAAACGACGTCATAACTAATAACAAAAGTCGCTATGATAAAAAGCTGAGAACAGATAATGACGAAGGCGAATCGATTTATGTATACAAAGCGAGCGACGAAAAAGATGAATCGCAGTTTGTTGTTGGTAAAGTCATTGAATTGCAAGAGCAAGAGAAATTAAAGCTTGATCAGTTTGCAGTTTTGTATCGTACAAACGCTCAGTCACGTGTTATCGAGGAGTACCTTGTGAAATCGAATCTTGATTATACAATTGTCGGAGGCACGAAGTTCTATGAGCGAAAAGAGATTAAGGACTTGCTTGCTTACTTGAAGCTTATCTCCAATAACGATGACGATTTAGCACTTGCCCGGATTATTAATGAACCGAAGCGAAGTATCGGAGCTACATCATTCGATAAAATGGCACGCTTTGCAATTGAGCATGACCGTTCCATATTTGACGCGTTACAAGAAGTGGACTTTATGGGAATCACATCAAGGGCTGCAAATGAAGTTGCCAAGTTCCGTGATCTCATTACAGGATTCACACGAATGCAGGAATACCTTTCAGTAACTGAACTTGTTGAGCAAGTACTTGATAAATCAGGCTACCGTGAAATGCTTCATCGTGAAAAAACGATTGAATCTGAAAGTCGTCTGGAAAATATCGAAGAGTTCCTATCTGTAACGGAAGCTTTTGAAAAACGGGCAGAAGAAGATACTGGAGACAAATCATTAGTTGCTTTCCTGACCGATCTTGCGCTCATCGCAGATATCGATTCGCTTGATAAAGAAGAGAATAAATCTTCGGAGAAAATTGTCTTGATGACGATGCACGCTGCAAAAGGCCTTGAATTTCCTGTTGTCTTCATTATTGGTATGGAAGAAAACGTCTTTCCTCACTCCCGTTCAATGGGCGATGATGAGGAGATGGAGGAAGAGCGGCGTCTTGCATACGTGGGAATCACGCGTGCCGAGCAAAAACTCTATCTGACTTCCGCATCATACCGAACTCTTTATGGACGTGCGAGCTATAATAGTCCATCCAGGTTCATTGCAGAGATTTCGGATGATATTACGGAAATCATCTCAGGAAATTCTGGATTCTCCATCGGAGGAGGATCGAAAGCACGAAATGAGGCCCCTGTACGGCCGGCTGTTAAAAAGCCTGTATACAATGCAAGCGGTGGAGACAAGATGGGATGGAACCCAGGTGACAAAGCGGTCCACAAAAAATGGGGAACAGGTATGGTTGTCAGCGTGAAAGGGACAGGCGAAGAAGTTGAACTGGATATCGCTTTCCCGGAACCGGTCGGCATCAAGCGATTACTTGCGAAATTTGCACCAATTGAAAAAGCGTAATAGCTGAAGGAGAGAAAAATCGATGGATCGAGTAGGACTCGAAAAACGAGTAGAAGAATTGAATAGCCTGCTTCATGAGTATGGACATGCTTATTATGTGCTCGATAAACCGCTCACTTCTGATGCTGTCTATGACAAATATATGCAGGAATTGTTGGCGATTGAAGCGGAAAATCCTGATCTCATATATCCCGATTCTCCTTCGCAGCGAGTCGGCGGCGAAATCTTGAAAGGATTCGGGAAAGTCATCCATGAGTTTCCGATGCTTAGCCTTTCAAATGCATTCAACGAAGAGGATTTGAGAGAATTTGACAAGCGTGTGAAGGCAGCGGCTGGACACGGTGTTTCATATATTTGTGAACTGAAAATTGATGGGCTTGCAATCTCGCTCAGATATATCGATGGAAAGTTTGTACAAGGGTCGACGCGCGGAGATGGAACGGTCGGGGAAGATATCACGGCAGGTTTGAAAACAATCCGGTCGATTCCGCTTCGATTGAAAGAACCTGTATCGATTGAAGTGCGTGGCGAAGCCTATATGCCTAAGAAATCATTTGTGCAATTGAATGCCGCGCGCGACGAAGCAGGCGAAGAACCATTCGCCAATCCGCGAAATGCGGCAGCGGGTTCACTTCGCCAGCTTGACCCGAAAATAGCAGCAAGCCGGAACTTGGCAATATTTGTTTATGGAATCGGCGGCGATGGAAGCGCCTATGGACAAGACAGTCATTCGGATTCCCTAAATCATCTCGCTGCGCTGGGATTTGAAACGAACAAGGAACGTAAGAAATGTGAAACAATCGATGAAGTGATTGATTATGTTGGGAAATGGGGGGAAAGCCGCTCTGATCTTGACTATGAAATCGATGGGATTGTTGTGAAGGTCGATAACTTTGAGGACCAGGAACAGCTTGGTTACACAGCGAAAAGTCCGAAATGGGCGACTGCCTATAAGTTTCCGGCAGAGGAAGTCATAACAACGTTGCTGGATATCGAACTAAGTGTTGGCAGAACAGGCGTAGTCACCCCGACAGCCATACTTGAACCAGTACTTGTTGCGGGATCAACAGTAGGACGAGCTTCTTTGCATAATGAAGACCTTATTAAAGAGAAGGATGTCCGAATCGGTGACACAGTTATCATTCGAAAAGCAGGAGACATTATTCCTGAAGTAGTCGCTCCGATTGTGGAAAAACGTACAGGGGATGAAATGCCTTTTGAAATGCCGGAAAACTGTCCGGTATGTGATTCAGAACTGATCCGAATTGAAGAAGAAGTGGCAATTCGGTGTGTCAATCCGCAATGTCCTGCACAAATGAAAGAAGCGATCATTCACTTTGTTTCACGGGGCGCGATGAATATCGAAGGAATCGGCGAACGGGTAGTTGACCAATTATACAGGGCTGATCTTGTCCATGATGTTTCAGATTTGTATACCCTGACAAAGGAGCAATTACTGGAACTCGAGCGTATGGGTGAGAAGTCAGTCTCAAATCTGCTTTCTGCGATTGAAACGTCAAAAGAAAATTCCCTGGAAAAAATGCTATTTGGACTAGGCATCCGTCATGTTGGTGAAAAAGCAGCGGCAATTCTTGCGGAGGAATTCGGAACACTCTCCGATTTAATGGCTGCTAATGCTGAGCGTCTTATAACCATCCATGAAATCGGTGACAAGGTAGCCGATTCAATCACGACCTATTTCAGCAATGAAAAGGTTCTTGAAGTGCTCCAGAAGTTGGAGTCTTATGGAGTGAATACAACCTATAAAGGACGCAGGAGGCAAGATATCCCTGCAGATGGGCTTTTTTCAGGCAAGACTGTTGTTCTGACAGGAAAACTGTCTATTTTGACCCGCGGGGAAGCAAAAGAAAAAATCGAAGCATTCGGCGGGAAAGTGAGCGGCAGCGTAAGTAAAAAGACTGATCTTGTAATAGCGGGTGAAGATGCTGGCTCGAAATTGGCAAAAGCTGAGGAGCTTGAAATTACTGTGTGGAATGAAGCAGAGTTAATTGAAGCACTTAGCGAAAAGGAGTAATTATTATGAAAAGACTAGGTATACTACCCGGACTTGCAGTCATTCTGCTACTCGGAGGGTGTCTTCCTTCATTCGGAACAGAAAAAGAGGAAGTTATTCAAGAGAATGAAGAAAGCATTGAAGAAACTGTCATGATACCGAATATTCAATTGAAAGATGAATTTTACAAGACGCTTATACCCTTCAAGAAAAGTGCCAGCCGTGGTCTTATCGTCAGCAAGATGAATACCAAATACGATATACAGGAAGCAGAAGAAGGTCTATTGCGCCTCTCAAATCAGCACTTTGATACTAAAAATCATTTCTTCCAAGAAGGGCAACATATTGACAAAGAGACTGCCAGTTCATGGTTGTCAAGAAGTTCGGCTGATGAAGCAGGTTTGAATCCGCCTATCAAGGAAGGTATGAGTGAAGAAACTGCCTCGGAAGAAGCGCCGAATTATCTGGCACATATTGTCGAACAGAACTTCCTTGTTATGACGGATGAAAAAAAACTCCGTCTTGCCGGTATTTCGGTCGGTCTAGCACTCAATTCAATCAGCTATTCAAGAAGTGGAAAAGAGACAGAGATAACGGATAAGGTAATCGAACAGCAAGGCATGAAAATGGCAGAAGAAGTCGTTCGACGTTTGCGTACACAGGAAGGGCTATCAGATATCCCGATTGTTGTCGGACTGTTTAAACAAGAAAGCCGCAACTCGATCGTTCCAGGGACATACTTTGCGACAGCTGTTGCTGGAAAAGGCCAATCGGCACCGACAGGTTGGAAAAAAGTTAATGAGAAATACGTAGTATTCCCGGCGTCTTCAAGTAATGGGGAATATAGGGATATGAATGATAAGTTTGCTAGCTTCAAACAGGACATTGATGCATATTTCCCTAGTTTTGTTAACGTAATTGGTACAGGATTTTATAAAGACGGCAACTTAAAATCGCTAAAAATAGAAGTTCCAATCCAATTTTTTGGTACAAGTGAAACGATTGGCTTTACGCAATATTTGACAGACCTCGTTATCACCTATTTCCCAAATGTCCATACTGAAGTGAGTATAACGTCTGTCAACGGCCCAGAAGCCTTAATTGTGAATGAAGCTGGGGACGCCAAGCCATACGTTCATATTTATGGCTATTGATCATCATAACTTTTCAACATTATGGGAAGATGATATGATTAACCGTACAATTCAAAGAGGAGGAGAAACGATGACACAATTGACGATAGATGAAGTGAAACGTCACGCGGGCCTTGCAAGGATTGCGCTGTCTGACGCTGAAGCGGAAATGTATGCCGGGCAGCTCGGAGACATGATCGAATTTGCCAATAAACTGCAAGAAGTGGACACTGAGCAGGTTGCTCCCATGACACATCCACTGCCGCTTTATAATGTATTGCGCAAGGATATCCCAACAGACGCACTTGACAGGGAAGAGATGTTGAATAGTGTGAAAGAACATGAAGCGGGACAAATCAAAGTGCCGACTATCCTTTGATGAATGGATTTAAGGAGGAAAAACAATGACACTATTTAAAAAGACGGCAACAGAACTTCAGTCGCTATTACATAATCGGGAAGTATCTGTCAAAGAATTGACGGAAGAATCACTAACCCGTATTGCAAAAATAGATGGACAGGTACAAGCTTTTCTGTCGACGAATGAAGATTGGGCACTTGCTAAAGCAGAAGAATTGGACAAACTGCCAATGGACGGACGCGGTCCGCTTTTCGGTTTACCAATCGGCTTAAAAGATAACATCGTCACAAAAGGGATTGTTACAACAGCCGGAAGTAAGATGCTCGAAGATTTCGTTCCAGTCTATGATGCAACTGTCGTTGATAAAATCAACGAAGCTGGGCTCGTAACAATCGGAAAATTGAACATGGACGAATTTGCCATGGGATCTACGACAGAGAGATCTGCATTCAAAACAACACATAATCCTTGGAATCTTGAATACGTCCCAGGTGGCTCATCAGGCGGTTCTGCGGCAGCAGTGGCAGCTGGAGAGGTGGCATTCTCTCTTGGTTCTGACACAGGCGGCTCCGTTCGTCAACCTGCAGCATTTTGTGGCGTCGTGGGTATGAAGCCGACATACGGCCGTGTATCACGCTCTGGACTTGTAGCATTCGCATCATCATTAGACCAAATTGGCCCGATCACGCGCAATGTTGAAGACAATGCATTATTGCTTAGTGCAATTACTGGCCTAGATGCAAAGGATTCATCCACGTCACCGCAGGCAGTTCCTGATTTCAGAGCTGCGCTAACTGGTGATATCAAAGGCTTGAAAATCGGTGTTCCGACAGAGTATCTAGGCGAAGGAGTATCTGCAGAAGCGAAAACCGCAGTGATGGAAGCGCTAAAAGTACTTGAATCACTTGGCGCTGAGTGGGAAGAAGTTTCACTTCCACATTCGAAATATGCATCTCCCGTGTACTATGTTATTTCGTCATCTGAAGCATCATCGAACCTGGCTCGCTTTGACGGTATTCGTTATGGCTACCGTGCCGAGGGTGTCAAAAATCTTGAAGAACTTTACGCAAGATCACGTTCTGAAGCTTTTGGCGACGAAGTGAAAAAACGTATTTTGTTCGGTATGTATGCACTAGGTGCAGCCCATCATGAGGATTTATATGTAAAATCACAAAAGGTACGTACGCTAATTGCACAAGACTTTGCAACCCTTTTTGAAAAATATGATGTAATCATCGGCCCTTCTTCCGCGACGACAGCTTATAAAATTGGCGAGAAAATTCACGATCCGTTGACGTTATATGCAAATGATGTGTTAACAGTTCCCATTAACCTAGCAGGTGTACCGGCAATTTCAGTTCCATGCGGTTATTCGGATGGACTTCCGCTGGGACTCCAAATCATTGGGAAACATTATGATGAGGCGACATTGTATAAAGTGGCGCATGCTTATGAACAAGCGACCGATTTCCATACACAAACTCCGGTCACATGGGAGGGGAAATAATAATGAACTTTGAAACAGTAGTCGGACTTGAAGTCCACGTAGAACTTAAAACCGATTCAAAAATCATGTCACCGGCCCATGCTCACTTCGGCGCGGAACCGAATATGAATATCCACGTAATCGACTTGGCTTACCCAGGTGTGTTACCGGTGATGAACGAACGTGCGGTTGATTTTGGTATGAAAGCGGCAATGGCACTTAACTGTGAAATCGCGCCGATCACTAACTTCGATCGCAAGCATTATTTCTATCCGGATAATCCGAAAGCGTATCAAATTTCCCAAGATGACCGTCCAATCGGAGCAAACGGTTGGGTCGAAATAGAAGTTGACGGCAAGAAGAAAAAAATTCGCATTGAACGCGTCCACCTTGAGGAAGATGCCGGGAAATTGACACATTCCGATGAAGGTCACTCACTTGTCGACTTGAACAGACAAGGGACGCCACTTATTGAAATTGTGACAGAAGCAGATGTACGTTCTCCAGAAGAAGCGTATGCGTTTCTTGAAAAGTTGAAAGCAATTATTCAATACACAGGTGTTTCCGATGTCCGCATGGAAGAGGGGTCACTCCGATGTGATGCGAATATTTCTATCCGTCCATTCGGGCAGGAAGAGTTCGGCACGAAAACGGAATTGAAAAACTTGAACTCATTCAACTTTGTCCGCAGAGGAATCGCGTATGAAGTGGGACGTCAAGAAGAAGTGTTGTTAGCGGGTGGAAAAATTGATCAGGAAACACGTCGTTATGATGAAGCAACAGGTAAAACACTTCTAATGCGTGTGAAAGGTCCAGCGAACGATTATCGTTTTATTCCTGAACCTGACTTGACAGACATTCATATCGACGAAGCATGGATGGAACGGGTTCGCGCTGAAATCCCTGAACTTCCCGATGCTCGTAAGGAACGTTATATAAATGACCTTGACCTTCCTGCTTATGATGCAATGGTTTTGACATTGACAAAAGATATGTCCGATTTCTTTGAAGCAACTGTTGCGGCTGAAGCGGATGCAAAGCTTGCATCGAACTGGCTGATGGGTGAAGTTTCGGCTTATCTAAATGCAGAGTCGAAAGAACTTGATGCGACAGCACTAACGCCTGAAGGACTTGCAAGTATGATCAAGCTCATTACTGATGGTACGATTTCATCAAAAATCGCAAAAAAAGTGTTCAAAGAATTGATTGAAAACGGAGGAAATGCTGTAGATATCGTCAAAGAAAAAGGACTTGTCCAAATTTCTGATGAAGGCACGCTCCGTACAATCGTCACTGAAACATTAGATGCAAACGAACAATCGATCGAAGACTATAAAAACGGGAAAGAACGTGCAGTCGGCTTCCTCGTCGGTCAAATTATGAAAGCGACGAAAGGGCAAGCAAATCCGCCACTCGTCAATAAAATCCTTCTCGAGGAAATCGCGAAGAGATAAAAAAGGAGACGCTCTGTCAAAGACTGCACCAAGTCTCATGACAGGGCGTCTTTTTCTAATAAAGATAAGAAAATATGTTTTTTTCAACCTGGAGCAGTGTCTAGCTCCAGCGCCAAGCCCCTCAGGTCATAAGCAATCCAACTAGGAAGGATTGAACTGCATCCTTCCCTGGCAAAGAGCCCACGTCGTGCCTGCAAGGATGCAGTTATGCAGTGGGGAGGGATTGAACTTCATCCCTCCTTGTTGCGACAGGACGTCGCGAACTTAGACTGCCTTCCTTTATCGACTTATGCCTGTCGGGTCTACCAAGGCGCTTGCGCTTTTCTAATCTCGTAATTTGATTCGCGGGTAAGGACGACGTACAATTAAATAAAAGGAGTGTGGATGATTTTGAAAACAGAAAAAGACTATTTTGATGAAGCCATTTCACTCGAACAGTATATGGACAAGATGGAAAAGCATAAGGAAGAAAGCTTCCGTATTTATGAGCAATTTGAAGTGCCGGCAGACGATGAATTCATCGAACTGTTAAAAGAAAAGAAACCGGATATCCTGGTCATTACGGAAGATTGGTGCGGAGATGCAATGATGAACAATCCGATTCTCCGACGGATTGCCGAAGCTGCGAATCTTGACGTGCGTACTGCATACCGTGATGCGGATACGGATTTGATCGATAAACATCTGACTAACGGCGGCCGATCAATTCCAGTTTATTTATTGCTTAACGAAAAAGGGGAAGTTGAAGCGAAATGGGGGCCGCGTGCAGCCGTTATCCAAGAATACGTTTTGGAGCTGCGCAAAGACTTGCCGGCGGCAGATTCACCAGACTACAAAGAAAAACAAAAGGAATTCATTGAACGGATTACCGCAGAGTATACATCTAAGCCTGAACATTGGCTGACAGTGTACGATGATATCCGTAAAACCTTCCTTCCGGTATTGCAAAAACAAGCGTAATTATTAATTAGAGCTGTTCTATGAAGTACATGCAACCAACGAAGCTACGGGTACGTCCTATCATTGGAACAATTTGGATGACCAACACAAAAAACATATGTACGAATAGAGAGGGAATTCCGGATGAAACGTGCACGAATTATTTACAATCCGACGTCGGGACGCGAAGCATTCCGCAAACACCTGGGTGAAGTTCTTGAAAAACTTGAACAAGCGGGTTACGAAACATCTTGTCATGCGACAACGTGTGAGGGAGATGCAACAAAAGCGGCTAAATATGCTGTAGAATCGGATTTTGACTTAATAATTGCAGCAGGCGGGGATGGCACATTGAATGAAGTCATTGCGGGCGTTAGTCCCTTTGAGAAGCGTCCTAAAGTCGGGCTCATTCCCACGGGAACAACGAACGACTTTGCACGTGCGCTGCGCATTCCCCGGGATATTAATGAGGCAGTGGATATTATTATCCGTGGAGAAACAATACCAGTCGATGTCGGCATAATGAACGGCCGCCATTTCATAAATATTGCAGGCGGCGGCAGATTAACCGAGTTGACATATGATGTGCCAAGCAGGTTGAAGACAGTGCTTGGCCAGCTTGCATATTATTTAAAAGGCATCGAGATGTTGCCGTCTATTCATTCCACTCATGTCAAGATTGAATACGACGGAGAAGTATTTGAAGATGAAGCGATGATGTTCCTTGTCGGCTTGACAAATTCAGTCGGTGGTTTTGAAAAGCTGGCGCCTGATTCGAGTATTAACGATGGAAAATTCACATTGCTTATCCTGAAAAAATGTAATATCGCAGAATTCATACGTGTTGTTTCGCTTGCTCTTAGAGGAGAGCATCTTGATGATCCGCTTGTCATTTCCACTAAAGCAGAAAAAATTACAGTGACATCAACTGAAAAGGTCCTTCTGAATCTAGACGGGGAATACGGCGGCGTATTGCCGGCAGTGTTTGAAAACCTTTACAGGCATATTGAAATGTTTGTTCCTACGGATGAGTTGCGGAAAGAGGATCGGATAGATCTGCTGGATTCTCCGCAAGAACAGTAATCAGTAGTTAGGGTTAAGTATTTAACAGATTGGATAAAATGAGGTGCAGGGTTGTCAAAAGTGGACATCCCTGCACCTTATTTTTTATAAGGAAACTATAAGTTTTTGAACCTGGAGCAGTGTCTAGCTCCAGCGCCCAGCCCCTCGGGTCTACCAAGGCGCTTGCGCTTTTCTTAAATGTCTAGCTCCAGCGCCTAGCACCTCGAGTCGCTTCAGTCCTTAAGTTAAAGGCAAAGACCGCCTTTTACTTAAGGCCTTTCAGCGCTTTTCGGGTCTATCAAGGCGCTTGCGCTTTTCTTAAATGAATTCAATTGCCTGATCTTGATCGGCAGCAAGTTCCGGCAGCTTGTCGATAGGGATCCAACGATGGCAGAAAGTCATACCGTCGTCCTTGCCACCTCCCTTTACGCGGTAATCCCATCCTGCATGTACTTCGCCGATGAACGTAAGGTGGAAAATATTTCTTTCGTATATGACATTCTTATGTTCAGGAAAATAATTTGTTTTATTGACTTTCCCTTTTAACACCAACTCATCTCTGTTAATGCCTGTTTCTTCTTCGATTTCCCGATATAATGCATCTATCAGAAGCTCGTCCTCTTCAATTGATCCCCCGGGCACTTGCAAACCGGCTTCAGGAAAGTCTTTTTGCTCGAACACAAGGATTTCACGTTCGGCATCTTCCCCTTTTGTAATATAAGCCAATACTTTTCTTTTCAGTTCCATTGTGTTCACCTCACATTAGTTCACTTATGATACACAATATTCAGAACGATCGCAAGTGAACCTCGCGTTAATATTCACACATAGTTCATGTAAATCATTTAAAATCATAACTAATGAGTGGTATATCGGGTATACAATAGAATCATGATGTATTTGAAAGGGCGTGGCACCAGTGTATAAAGTACATGAAAAACGTCTAATATGGCTTGCATTCATTATTGCAGGAATTATGCTGTTATCGATCATCGGTAGAATTTTCGGAAGCTGAAGGGGGATATACAGATGGGAAATGAAGAAGCAGTCTTTTTTTCACGAGTTTTGACAGAAACAACCTTATCTTTCCACATTATTTACGCAACAATCGGTGTAGGCGTTCCACTTATGATTATGATCGCTCAATGGGTAGGCATAAAGAAAAATGACGAACACTATATTTTACTTGCACGACGCTGGGCGAGAGGTTTTATCATTACAGTTGCTGTTGGTGTTGTAACAGGAACAGCAATCGGTTTGCAATTATCATTATTATGGCCTAATTTCATGGAGCTCGCCGGAAATGTTATTGCACTTCCGTTATTCATGGAAACGTTCGCATTCTTTTTCGAAGCAATATTCCTAGGTATTTACTTATATACATGGGATCGTTTTGAAAATCAGAAGAAACATTTCCTATTACTCATTCCGGTTGCAATCGGAGCATCCTTTTCGGCGGTATTCATTACAATGGTTAACGCGTTCATGAACGCCCCACGTGGTTTCGATATCGCTAACGGTGAACTTATTAACGTCAATCCGCTCCTTGCGATGTTCAATCCTGCAATGCCGACGAAAGTGGCGCACGTTGTCGTCACGGCATATATGACGGCCGCGTTTGTACTTGCAGCAATTGCAGCATTCCGTCTACTGAAAGGATCGAATCACGAATACCATAAAAAAGCACTCTATCTTACGATGAAAGTCGGTCTTGTGTTTGCAATTGCTGCGGCGATTATCGGGGACTTCTCGGGAAAATACTTGGCCGAGTACCAACCTGAAAAACTGGCTGCCGCAGAATGGCATCTAGAGACAAGTGAAAATGCACCTTTGATTATGTACGGCATACTTGCAGATGGAGAAGTGAAGTACGCCATAAAAATACCATATGCATTGTCATTTCTTGCACACAGCAGTTTTACTCAGGAAGTGACCGGTCTGGATCAATTTCCGGAGGATGAGGTACCACCTTTGTATATCCATTACCTATTCGACATCATGGTAACGATAGGAATGTGGATGACCCTTCTTGCTGCAGTGTTCTGGTTCGGCATGAAGCGGGGCTGGAAGATGGTTTCTACCAAATGGTTCCGCTGGCTAATCGTACTTGGCGGACCCCTTTCGATAATAGCGATTGAGGCAGGCTGGTGGCTTGCTGAAGTCGGAAGGCAGCCGTGGATACTGAGAGGTCTCATGAGAACGCAGGACGCAGCAACAACGAGCGGACATGTTGACACGATGCTTGTCCTATTCTGCCTGCTGTACCTTGTGCTTGGAGTCGGCAGTGTCGTTGTACTAAGAAAAATGTTCCGCAACAATCCAGTTGAACGTGAAATTGAAGACCGTGATTCGGAGAAAGGCGGGGACGTCCTATGACACTCGAAATAATCGGCATAACCGTTTTATGGACTTTCCTGTTCGGTTATATACTTATCGGGGCCATTGACTTCGGTGCAGGTTTCTTCAATGCATACAGCACACTCACTGGTAGTCAGCGTATTTTGACTAACATTATCCAACGTTATTTATCACCTGTTTGGGAAGTGACGAACGTTTTCCTAGTGTTCTTCTTTGTCGGAGTCATTGGGTTCTTTCCAAAAACTGCATTTTATTATGGAACAACGCTATTAGTGCCCGTCAGCATAGGGATTATCTTGCTGGCAATCCGCGGTTCCTATTATGCGTTTGAGACGTATGGAGCGCGTGGACATAAAGGTTATTCTTTCATGTATGGTCTTGCTGGAATACTCATTCCCGCTTCGCTATCCATTGTTCTCACAATTTCAGAAGGCGGCTTTATCGACATGGTGGGCGGTAATCCTGTCCTCGATTACTGGGAGCTGTTCACCAGTCCGTTGACATGGTCCATTGTTGTTCTGAGTATCGCCGCAACGCTTTATATATCAGCTGTATTCCTGACCTGGTATGCGAATAAAGCCCGGGATATGGAGGCGACGAACCTACTTCGGAAGTATGCGCTTATCTGGGCGCTGCCGACGATTATCACGGCAGGGGGCATCATATTCGAACTCAGGAATCACAATCCAGAACATTACAGCAGCATCCAGAATTTCTGGCCGATGTTCCTTATTTCATTCATCATGTTCATCGGAACGGTTTGGCTAATTTGGAAACGTCGTAATTATGGATTGGCATTCTTACTGTTAGTAGGGCAATTCGCCTTCGCTTTCTTTGGTTATGGCGCGTCCCATTATCCGTATTTGCTTTACCCGTACTTGACGATTTACGACAGCTTCACGAACCCGGCCATGGCCATCTCACTCATTGTTGTGTTCATCATGGGACTTGGACTGCTGATTCCGTCATTGTATTTACTCATGCGTCTATTCCTGTTCGATAAAGATTATGTCCGCGGAAAAGGCGACTACCACGCTTAAGGGAGGAACAGCACATGACTCACTTTCTAATGTTTTACGCACCCTTCATCGTCCTCATCGGGGGACTCGTCGCTGCGTTCGTCATCGCACCGATGGACGGGGCAGTCAAGAAGCAGATTGAAAACGAAAAGTAAAAAAGAGCAGACGTCGATTGTGGCGTCTGTTTTTTTGTAGGGTATATTGTTTGAAATACAATGATGACCGATTGTGTAAGTTGGCGGAGTGACCATATCCATGTGGTGACTGATCATAAGAGTTAGGAGAGTGATCGTAACCCTGTTGTGACCGCTCGTATAAGTTGGAAGAGCGCTCGTACCAAGCGTCGACCGCTCATATAAGCTAGAAGCGCGCCCGTATCCATGCGCCGCCCGCTCATATAAGCTAGTGGAGCGCTCGTATCCACGAGCCGACCGCTTATATAAGTTAGGAAAGCGCCCGTATCTACACCGACCGCTCATATAAGTTAGAAGAGCGCCCGTATCCACGAGTTGACCGCTCATATAAGTTAGGAAAGCGCCCGTATCTACATGTCGCCCGCTCATATAAGTTAGCCAAGCGATCCTATCCACGCCGACCACTCATATAAGTTAGAAGCGCGCCCGTATCCATGCGCCGACCGCTCATATAAGTTAGAGGAGCGCCCGTATCCATGTGCCGACTGCTCATATAAGTTAGAAGAGCGCTCGTATCCACGAGCCGACCGCTTATATAAGTTAGGAAAGCGCCCGTATCTACACCGACCGCTCATATAAGTTAGAAGAGCGCCCCTATCCACGAGTCGACCGCTCATATAGGTTAGAAGAGCGCCCGTATCCACGAATCGACCGCTCATATAAGTTAGAGGAGCGCCCGTATCCACGCGTCGACCGCTCATATAACTCCCACAAGTGACTAAACCAAATACGCTCTCATACCAAAAAGTTCACTTATTCACTAACAGATGCCATCTCAGCATCTGTTATTTCACCCTCAGCGTGGTAAACTAGAGACATCAGAAATTTGGAGGAAAAAAATAATGTCTTTTAGTGTAAATAGAAATGATAAATTGAATGTTTTTATAGAGGATTTAACGCATGATGGTTCAGGTGTAGCGAAAGTGGAGGGCTATCCGCTCTTCATTCCAGGTGCGTTGCCAGGCGAAGAAGTTGACATCCAAGTAGGTAAAACGCTGAAAAATTATGGTTTCGCGCGGCTGTTAAATATAACAAAAGCATCACCTGACCGTGTAAAACCGCCTTGTCATGTGTTCTCAGAATGCGGTGGATGCCAAATGCAACACTTGTCATATGAAGGACAACTCGTACAAAAACGTAAAACAGTTCGTGACGTTATAGACCGCATTGGAAAATTACCGCACGTGCCTGTCCATCCAGTAAAAGGAATGGACGACCCTTGGCGCTACCGCAATAAATCGCAAATACCTTTCAGTGAGCGGGACGGCAAAGTCGTTTCCGGCTTTTACAAATCCCGTACACATCACATTGTAGACACAGACGTCTGTATCATCCAAAGTCATGAGGCAGATGATCTGATGGCCATGTTGAAATATGAATTGCATGCACTTGGCATAGATGCCTATGATGAAAAAACTCACTTAGGCTTGCTTCGGCACTTAATTGTCCGTAAAGGGCGTACCTCAGGTGAAATTATGGTTGTTTTAGTCACGCGTAAAAAGAAATTTACGCAGAAAGATGCAGCCATAGAGCTTATCAAACGTGTCATTCCAAATGTAACCTCCATTATGCAAAACTTTAATACCGAGAGAACGAACGTTATCTTCGGCGAAGAAACAGTTTTACTCTACGGTAAACCGGTCATTGTCGATTCAATTGGCAATATCGACTTTGAAATATCTGCACGTTCTTTCTATCAAGTGAATCCGGAACAAACCGAAGTTCTTTACGGACAGGCATTAGAATACGCACAGTTGACAGGAAACGAATCCGTCATTGATGCGTATTGCGGTATCGGTACAATCTCATTGTTCATTGCTCAAAAAGCGAAAGAAGTATTTGGCGTTGAAATTGTGCCACAGGCAATCGAAGATGCAAAGCGCAATGCTGAATTAAATGACATCGATAACGCTTACTTCGAAGCAGGTCCTGCTGAAGTTGTTATTCCAAAATGGTATGCAGATGGCAAACGATTCGACGTATTGGTAGTTGATCCACCGCGTAAAGGCTGCGATGAAGAATTGTTGAAAACGATTTTGGAGTACAAGCCAAAACGTGTTGTTTACGTATCATGTAATCCTGGTACGCTTGCACGAGATTTACGCATACTTGAAGATGGCGGATATCGCACGCAGGAAATACAGCCTGTTGATATGTTCCCACACTCCTCGCACGTGGAATGCGTAGCCTGGTTAGAATTAGAATAAAAGAATAAATAAATCTGTTCGACGCTGTCCGTATCACCCTGTTAAAGTTTCTAAGAATGGGAAGAAAACAGAGGTAAGTTGAAAAAGAAGAAATGATTCTATTAAAAAACAAAGGTTGGAAATAAATGTGTAAAAACGATGCTAGTTATGAAAGTTGAAATTGAAGATAAAATAATAAAGTTTGATGTTCAATATGGAAATAGGAAGAAGCTATCCATTCATATAGATTCGTTTGGTTTCATAACTGTCAAAGCTCCCAAAGACACAAGTAAAGAAATGATTGTCAGTGCGATAGAGAGTAAAAGTAAAAGGATACTAGAGAAAATACATGAAATCGAAGTAGCTCGAGAAATCCCTAAGGCAAGAGAGTATCACGCCCAAGGGAAGTTCTTGTACCTTGGGAAAGAATGTTTTCTTCATGAATTAATAGATAGCAGTGAGTTAAATGAAGAGATACTTAAAAGAAATCTTAAAAAATTCTATATCAATAGCTGTAGGACGATTGTGGGAGAACGGATAAAAATATATCAAAAACAACTGAAAGTAAAGCCTAAAATCATTGAAATAGTAGAGTCTAAAGCTAAGTGGGGAAGTTGTAGTTCAGATAAAAAGTTAACTTTTAATTATCGGCTAGCCATGGCCCCAATTGAGGTTATCGATTATGTGATAATTCATGAACTTTGTCATATACATCATATGAATCATGATCGATCATTTTGGAGACGTGTTGGAAGTATTATGCCGGATTATAAAGAGAAGGAAGAGTATTTGGCAAGGCATGGTCAGTCAATGTCACTTTAAAAAAACGGTTACATTTTTCTCAAAATGTAACCGTTTTTTGTGTGTTCGAAAACTTAATTTCTCTAATATAGGTAGCTGGTTCTGCATTACGTAAGTACCGGAGATCTTTATATAGATGGGTGGATTAGCTTTATTGAGGAATGTACTAAATATTGAGTTTTTTTAATAATTACTGTATAGTAATACTAGAATGCTTGGAGGTCATATTTTTGTTACTTTACTTTTGATATGTATCATCTATCTAATAAGTTACTATAAATTAGGAGCTGATATATTATGATATACAAAAACTCACTCGATGGTATTTCTTCTGATATGTTAAAGGGCTTTTTTGTAGATTGGCCTAATCCGCCAAATCTACAAACTCACTTACTACTGTTAAAGAAAAGTAGTAAATCGATTATTGCGATGGATGATCTAACTAATCAAGTAGTTGGATTTATTACTGCGATAAGTGATGGAGTGCTATCTGCCTACATTCCATTTCTTGAGGTTTTACCAGAATACAAAAATAAAGGTATAGGCAAAGAATTAGTAAATCGGATGCTGAAAGAACTTGCTGACATCTATATGATTGATTTATGTTGTGACGATGACTTAGTTCCTTATTATGAAGTGTTTGGAATGACGAAGGCAAATGGTATGACTTTAAGGAACTATAGAATGCAATCTGGAAGTTTAAAAAATATATAAGCCAAAAACGCTTGGAAATTAATCCAATCACAATTTGTTAAAAGGTGCATCACTACCTTTCATTTTTATTGTTCACGCCACACACTCACAAGTTTAAGTGTATGGCGCAGTTGGAGTTTATTTGTATAACCCAGATGCCTGGTAATAATCCCATTCGGGTTTATTACCGGGCGTTTTTAATTACCTAAAAGAGGAACGTTATAATGGAAAACCGTATCAGCTATCTAAATTTGTAGAGTTAACTCCGAAGAAGCCTTATATAAGTCTGCAATAATATACTATATGCCGGGTAAATCTAAGATGTATAGTTGCATGAGAAGACCAGGAAAGGAGTTTCCTCATGAACATTACATCCTTTTTAATATACTGTTTTATTGTTACTGTTACACCAGGGCCTACTAATATTGACATATTATCCACAGTTAATAATCAGGGGACAAAAAGGGCAATGCAGTATACGTATGGAGCAACAATCGCTTTTGGTTTATTACTTGCTATATCAGCTATGTTGAATACAATGCTTATAACGGTAATCCCCAAAATTTTGATCGTTATGCAAATAATCGGGAGCGTTTATATGCTCTATCTGGCCTACCAAATTTACAAAATGAATACATCAAAACAAACCGTAAACCAGACTGGTACCTTTATGTCAGGCTTCCTCATGCAGTTTTTAAATCCAAAGGTAGTAACATTTACAATGACTGTATTCCCTAGCTTTATTTTGCCCTACTATACGGAAACGTTTGTGGTGACAATAAGTGTTATAGTTATAACACTTATTGGATTTATATCATTTAATATATGGGTTCTTTTCGGGACAATCTTCAAGAATTTTTTACAAAATCATAAAAAAGTTGTTAATGTAATAATGGCATTATTTTTAGTTTATGCTGCAATCATGATATGGATATAGGTAAGCTAATTTAGAGGTGAATTTAATGGATAAATTTCTCTATAAAAAATCGGCGGGTATTACTGCGTTGTCAGCAAGTCTTACTGACTTTATGTATAAAAAGCACTCCCATCAGGAGTATGCAATAGGTGTAACATTACGTGGTATTCAAGAGTATAACTTGGAAGGCAGTTTACAATTATCCTATCAAAATGGTGTTATGCTTTTTAATCCAGAACAGGCGCATGACGGAATGGCACATGATGAAGAAGGCCTTGATTATGTAATGCTGTATATTGAGCCCCAATTGCTTCTAGAAGTTATCGAAAAAAAGGATATAGTCCGTTTTTCAACACCCATTGTGTATGATAATAAAATTGAACAAAGAGTATTAAGTCTTTCTCATGCGATATTATGCGAAAAAGATGAGGCTTTGTGCAGTGAATTACTTTTATCTCTCACAGATAGCCTGATTCAAACTACTCTATCTACAGACTATAGAAAAGATAATGCTCTGATTCGAAAGGCAAAGGATATGCTCCACACCAACTTAGAAAATGTGCTGAAACTGGACGAGATATGTAAAGAGCTTAATTTATCGAAATTCCAGTTTATTAGATTGTTTAAGGCTCATACCGGAATTACACCATATCAGTACTTTCTTAACTGCAAAGTAGAACGTGCAAAGCAACTAATAGTAAAAAGTGGAGATATTTATTCGGCAGTAGCTGAATGTGGTTTTTTTGATTTAACCCATTTAAATAGACACTTTAAAGGCGTATATGGAACAACAGCATTTGAATATATGTCACATATGAATTGAAGAAAAGATTTTTGCATGAATTGTTTAGACATTGAGTATTAGGAGGAATAGCTTCTGAAAAAATCCAATATTATTTTCTTTGAAAGAAAATTTCCTAGTGCAAATATGATCCTTATTAAAGATCAGCTCCCAATCCTGATTGATACTGGTTTTGGGAGTGAAGCGAAGGATACAGAGCAATTAATTAAAGAGGTTGGCGTTTCACCAGAAGAATTACACCTTATTGTGAACACGCACTATCATAGTGACCATGTAGGAGGCAATTTTCATCTTCAAAAAAATTATGGTGTTAAGATTGCTGCTCATAAATGGGAAGCTGATTTAATAAACTCATGTGATCCTGAAGTATGTAGCGCAGAATGGCTTGATCAGCCTGTAGGACCTTATCGGGTCGATATAAAGCTCTCAGATAATGATGAGATTAGTACAGGAAGTAGAACTTTGAAAGTTTTACACACACCGGGGCACACGTTAGGGCATATTTCTTTATATGAACCTGAAGAAGAGATATTAATTTGCGGGGATCTCTTCCATAGAACTGATGTCGGATGGTTAAATATCTTTCGAGAGGGTGTTGGATCCATCCAACGATCTTTAGAAAGTCTGGATCAGTTGTCCAAGCTTAGGATTCAACAGGCCTATTCAGGACATGGACCTCAAATCGAGGATCCTTCGGCTGCCATTGATGCAGCGAGAGCGCGATTTGAAAAGTGGCTCAGTATGCCGGAAAAAGTTTCTTGGCATGCCTGCAAGAGGATTTTTTCATTCACATTAATTATTAAAAATGGATTGGCAAAAGAAGAAATCGATAACTATCTACTAAAGTGCGGTTGGTTTCAAGATTTTGCCCGCTACTCTTTTCAGCTTAGGCCAGAAGAATTTATTCAAATCCTACTCGATGAAATGATTCGTTCCGGTGCAGCAAGCTGGCACAATAATTATTTAATGGCTAGTGCCTCATACAAAGTACCTCAAGAGAAATGGATGAATAAAAACATAAAGCCGAAAGATTGGAAATCTCAATACTTTCTTACGAAGAAGGATAGTTGAATATTGTTATAAATTGTTTCAATATTCTAACCATGGTTACCTGTATAGTATAAAATCATCAGGAGGAAGATTTATATGCCGTTAAAAGTGGGAGATATAATTACGTTTGAACGGACTTTTACAGTAAGGGATGTTGAATTATTTATAGAGATTTCGGGTGATGAAGGGATTCATCATATGACCCCAGACGAACAGGGAAGACTTGTAGTTCAAGGGTTATTAACGGCAACTCTACCAACAAAAGTTGGTGGAGATTATAACGTACTAGCTCGTAATATGAATTTCGAGTTTTTAAGACCTGTGTTTACGGGAGATACAATAATTTGTGAAGTTGAAATCGAAAAATATGAAAGACAAGAAAATAATAGAACAGCTATTATTGCAACATTCTTATGTAGAAATCAGAATGAAAAAGAAGTATTAAAAGGGGATTTTTCAGGTGTGATTCTGTAAATTCTTTATCTATTCTTAAACTAAAAGCTACTTTAGTTCAAAAAGGGAGAGGGAAATACCAACAAATAAACAAAAAAACTAGAAAACTAGAAAACACTGAGATACTAATCAGTGTTTTTTTGCTTTGTACATTATGGTTTAGGACATAACATAAATCTGTTCACACTATCTACTTATCACAGGCGGAGTCTGTGGCTTGGTTATAGATTGTGGCGCTCAATAATGACAGAATTGTAATTCGGGGTGTGGATTGAAGGTCGCTTGGCGCTTTGGGGATGCCTCCCGCCATAAGCCTGGATTAGCGCTTCGCATCCAGTCTTACGGCTTCGGCGACCCCTTTGCCGCGCCTGCGCTAGGGCGTTCATTAGTGAGGGAAATTTAATTTTGAGATGTATATGCCGAGATTATAAGGTGATTACTGGTTGATACTATATAAATTGAAATAAAGAATTCCACTGAACCGCTACGGCGCTAGGGGATGCCTCCCGCCATAAGCCAAGCAGCTTCGCCGCCAGTCTTATGGCTTCGGCTACCCCTGTTAAGGCGCCTTCACTCAGTTTATAAACCGGATTCAGTGTTTCAACATATATAATTATATTCAAGAAAGACGTACTCTAGGTTGCAAATTTCATCACAGCTAGTGAAATGAGCTTTCTCAAATAGACTATCCAGCAAAGGCGCGACTTCGTGGTAGCCGGAGCGATAAGACTGAAAGTGTTCTCCTTTCCGGCTTATCGCGGGAGGCATCCACAAAGCACCGAAGCGATATTAGCGGGATATTTAATTCATTACTCCTGTATTGGGAAATTCGTTGATCACATTCAATCGATTTATGTTACTCCAGATTGTAGGTCCACCCCCGAAAACGAAATGCGCTTTCACATAGACCATCCAGCGAAGGCTCGACTTTCTGGCTTATCGCGGGAGGCATCCACAAAGCGTCGAAGCGGGATTAGCAGGAATTCTAATTCATTCATCATGTATTGAGACATGCATTGATCACGTTCAATCTATTTATGGCACTCCAGGTTGTAGGTCCCCTCCCCGATAACGAAACGAGCTTTCTCAAATAGACTATCCAGCGAAGGCGCGACTTCGTGGTAGCCGGAGCGATAAGACTGAAAGTGCTCTCCTTTCCGGCTTATCGCGGGAGGCATCCACAAAGCGCCGAAGCGTTATTAGCAGGATTTCTAATTCTATCCTCGTGTATTGGGACATTCGTTGTCACATCCGCTCGATTTATGGCACGCCAGGTTGTAGGTTTCATCCCCGATACCGAAATGCGCTTTCTCACATTAACCACCATCCAGCGCAGACGCGTCTTCGTGGTAGCCGGAGCGATATTAGCAGGATTTCTAATTCATTCCTCATGTATTGGAACATTCGTTGATCAAGATCGATCGATTTATGGCACGCCTGGTTGTAGGTCTCATCCCCGCTAATGAAATGCGCTTTCTCACATAATCCTTCCACAAAGCGTCGAAGCGGTATTGGCGAGAATTCCAATTCATTCCGAGTATTGAGGCTTTTTTAGTGGCTTTCCAAAAGCCCTTGTAAAGTGTATATGCCGTCTTCATTTGTTCAACGTAGTATTGGTGAAATTACCTTCAATGAATATTCTTTACTTTCTGTAAGTAATGTGGTAATTATGGTATTATTCCTTTGTGTAGAAAGGGGAAAATAGATGAAAACCGAAAAGTTCATTAAGACTACATTAGAGGTAGTTGGTTTTCCATTTACTATTGCAAACATATATTTTAATGAAAAAAATAAGTTGAGTGAAATAGGTGATCTAGTAAAAGTAAAAGATAGGGTAGTGCATACGATTGTTTCCGAATGTGAAGAAGCTACCTGTACAGTAATATTAGATGCAGGGTTAGGTTGCTGCTCAATTGATTGGTACTATATTCAACCCCAATTATCAAAACTCTGTAAGGTAATCTCATTTGATAGAGCAGGCTATGGTTGGAGTTCTGCAACAGATAAACCATACACAAGCGAAGACGTTGTTAATGATTTATCGGAAATCCTGAAAAAACTTCAAATAAAGCCACCCTATATCTTAGTAGGACATTCCTTTGGAGGGCTAAATATGCGATTATTTGCTAGTAAATATCCAGATGAAGTAACATCGTTAATCTTAATTGATTCTGTTCATGAAAATAGATATTTGAGTGGTGAATGGGGCACCGTTCGAAGAAAAATACAACGGAAAAGTCTGAGGTTATTCAAGTTTGGTTATTTGACTAGTGGTTTGGGGCTTCCAAAGTTATTAAAACAACCTGTTGGAAGAAGGCAGCTTCCTGAACCGTATCAGAAGTATATTAAGTATATAGGATACCATCCAAACTCCTATGAAGCTGTTTATAAGGAATTTCTATACAGCGAACAATCTGCTAAGCAACTAATTAATGCCACACCACTGAATTCTGAATTAGCAGTAACTATTATAAGTTCGAATAATACAGACCCAACGTGGGTTGAACAACAAAAACTACTTAGTAATCTGACAAATAATACATTTCAAATCAAAACTACCACTAATCACTCAATACATTTAGAGAACCCAGAATTAATAATAGATACGATTAGCAGAGCTGTAAAACAATTGGATGATGGTATGTCAACTGTTCTATTCGCAAACGAGTAAACGGTATCAGGTTTCTTTCACTTAGGAGAAGGGGGAAGGGGTTTATTGGAAAACTCTATAGCTATTATGGATTGGGTAGAGAAAAGTGAAGTGTTGAATAGTTTATTAATTCAAGAAGATATCTTAACGACCCACCCAATGGATAATGGATTCGAAGCTGAAGTGATGAAGATATGTTCAAATAAAGGTAGCTTTGTATTGAAAGTATGGAATAAAAGTTCCAGACCCGATATAAGCTTTCAATACCGTTTATTAAATGTCCTATTTGAACGTGGATTATCAGTCTCTAAACCATTGGGTTGGGGGGTAAACCCAAACGGAGATCAGGTGTTATTAACAACGTTTGACGGAATGCCAGTTCTTGAAGTGAACGAAAAGAAAATAACCGAGATGGCGAACGTCTTATCAAAAATCCATCAAATTCAAGTTGAAGAGATTGGGAATATCCGACTTCCAAAGTACGATTTCACCGACTACTTTTTCCCTGGTGTCAGGGAACACTCTGACGTATATAGCGCATTGATTTCTCTCGTACAAACAATCCAAATAAAGCAAGAACATATTATTCATGGTGATTTTCATGTAAGTAACATTTTAGAGGGAAATGACCGATTTACCGTAATTGATTGGACGAATGGACAATTAGGGGACCCTAGATATGACTTTGCATGGTCACTTACTCTACTGAAAATATATGTCTCAGAGCGGTATGCCTATGTGTTTCGTTCCGCTTATCTATTGGGAAATGATATTCAGCAGGAAGAACTTGAAATTTTTGAGGCGTTGGCTTGCCTTAGATGGATCGTGCTTAATAGAAGCAATGGTGTGCCAAAAGGTCTTAACACAATAGAAAAGGTAAAAGGATTAATAATTAGTAATTCATTCTTAAAAGAATTTGAGTTTACTATCTAAAAGGCAGGAATTCGAGATGAGAAGAATAGAAAAGGTACTAGGCTAAAACAAATCTAAATTGTTTTAGCCTAGTACCTTTTTTTAGGTAGTCAGTTCCCTAGCACGTAAAAGTAAGCCATAGAATCCTGGCCTGCCTACTTTCTATGAGAACCGCAAGAGAAGCGCGTTTGCAATCTCATGTAATTATAGAGCATACGAGCATGCCTCCCTTTTTGCGTGCGTAGATCTATTTTTGAGTGTAGACGACGGAGGAATTCCTGATCGCATTCACAAGCACTTCTGCCCTCGCGATAACAGATGTCATGTGCTTTACAGGCTGCATCTACATCGTTGATAGGAGCGCCGGGACCGTTGCAACCAGGTCCGCACCAGTTATACCCTGGTAAAATGCACAAACGAAACTTTCCATTTCCTCTCCGCGACAAAATAAAAACCTCCCTTAAATTTCGCTTAGCTATTGCTCTATTCTATTCAAAAATAGGGGATAAGGTATAAACGGATATCATTGAGTATCACAGTTGATTTGTCAGATGAAATAGAAAATATACCAGACACCAAAACTACTTATAATTTTTTTGGTGTGAGACATTTTTTTTTTTTTTTGCATCGTTACCTGGATAGGTTTAAATAATATTATTTATTTTAAAGTATTGTTAGTTTAAAATCCTGAATTAACAAGGGATAAATAATATATATTTTTGCGAATCAACCTACATAACTGTTTTAAAAAATTAATTTATTCATTACTATTATATAAAGCAAATTCTACTTAATGGACGATTTGTGTCTTATTAGAGCCTTTTTCGGTGAAGTTTTTGTGAAGTTCATATTAGATAATTGTTTTTAGGATTCCATTATAATAAGATGAATACTGAAAGCGAGAGTTACCAATTAATATACTTTTTCATTATGCTTCTAAAGCTTATAGCACAAAAGAAAGGGGTATCTCCATGAGAAAGAAATGGGCTTTTTTAAGTTTAGTTACCGGTATTATTGCAATACTGGCTGGTTGTGAACCAGTAATGGTTTTGAATCCGAAAGGGCCGCAAGCTGAAACAACTGCTAATGTCATTTGGATATCGATTGCGACCATGGCAGTTGTTGTAATCGTGGTTTTCGTTATGTTGGCAGTCATTCTATTAAAATATCGCGCTTCGAAACAAAGCGCGGATTATGAACCCCCGCATATTGAAGGTAACCCGATTGTCGAATCGATTATTGTGGGCATACCGGTTCTTATCATCATTTTCCTTTCAATTGTCACAGTCAAATCGACATATGAAGTTGAGGCGACACCTAAAGGATATGAAGGTCAAAAACCACTAGTTGTCTATGCGTCTTCATCTGACTGGAAATGGCATTTTAGTTATCCGGAAGAAAATATCGAAACGGTTAACTACTTGTATATCCCAACTGATCGACCGTTGGAATTTAAGCTTTACTCATATGGGCCTATCACGAGTTTTTGGATTCCACAACTAGGCGGACAAAAATATGCGATGTCAGACATGGTGACCACATTACATCTGGCAGCTAGCGTTCCTGGTGAATATATGGGAAGAAATGCAAACTTCAGCGGGAAAGGATTCGCTGAAAACATATTTCAAGTGACAGCGATGCCTGAAGCTGAGTTTGATAAATGGGTCGAGGACGTGAAAGCGACTGCAGAACCACTTACTGAAAAGAAATTTGAGGAGTTATTAGAACCGGGACATCTTGGGCAATTAACGTTTAGTGAAACCCATTTGGAATTTTCGCCAGCTCCAGAAGGAGAACATGGTGGGCATCAGCATGGGTCAAATCATTCCGATGATAAAACTGATGATAAAACCAAAAAACATGAATCTGGCGATGTTCATGACGGATCAGAAATGGAACGTTCAGAACATCAACATTAAAATTTCCAAGTTTCATAACAACTCACTTTACATGTAGCGTCTATTTTGCGAAAGGAGTTATAAAAGTATGGATTACTTTGATCGATTTGCTATACCACATCCAAGTCCTGCGATTTACGCAGCAATGGTTGCTATTGGCCTTACCATAGTTGCTATCGTCTTCGGCTTAACATATTTAAAAAAATGGGGATATCTGTGGCGCGAATGGTTAACAACTGTTGACCATAAAAAAATCGGTATTATGTATCTTATCTCCGCCCTACTAATGCTATTCCGCGGCGGGGTAGACGCAATTATGATGCGGGCGCAAACTGCTGTTCCTGACAACAAACTGCTTGATGCTCAGCATTACAATGAAGTTTTTACGACCCACGGGGTTGTTATGATTATATTTATGGCGATGCCATTTATTTATGCCTTAATGAACTTCGTTGTTCCCTTACAAATCGGGGCGCGCGATGTAGCATTCCCTCGATTGAATGCACTAAGTTTCTGGTTGTTCTTTATGGGGGCGATGTTATTCAATATCTCCTTCGTAGTAGGCGGTTCTCCTGATGCAGGCTGGACTTCTTATTTCCCGCTTGCCGGGAATGACTTCAGTCAATCCGTAGGGACCAATTATTATATGCTAGCGATTCAGATTGCGGGTATTGGTACATTAATATCAGGTATTAATTTCACCACTACAATACTCAAAATGAGAGTACCTGGAATGAAATTGATGAAAATGCCAATGTTCACATGGACTGCTTTAATCACGAATGCAATTGTCGTTTTCGCATTTCCTGTACTGACAATTGCACTTCTATTGGGAACGATGGATCGGCTATTCGGCACAAACATCTTTACGATGACGAATGGCGGGATGGATATGCTCTGGGCGAACCTTTTCTGGGTTTGGGGACATCCAGAAGTATATATCTTGGTTTTACCGGCATTCGGTATTTATAGTGAAATTGTTTCCACCTTTTCACGTCGGAACCTTTATGGCTATAAATCGATGGTCGCTTCGATTGTGATCATTTCATTTTTATCATTCTTGGTTTGGACCCACCATTTCTTTACAATGGGGCAAGGACCACTAACGAATAGTATTTTCTCGATCACGACGATGGCGATTGCGATTCCAACCGGGATTAAAATCTTTAACTGGCTGTTGACGATGAGGAAAGGAAAAATTGAATTTACAGTTCCGATGCTTTATACAGTCGGGTTCATTCCGATTTTCACAATCGGTGGGGTGACGGGGGTTATGCTTGGCATGGCCAGTGCCGATTATCAATATCATAATACGATGTTCTTGGTCGCGCATTTCCACTATACAATCATTCCCGGTGTTGTCTTTGCGATGCTAGCAGGTCTCACGTACTGGTGGCCGAAAATGTTTGGCTTCATGTTAAGTGAGAAAATCGGGAAATGGGCATTTTGGTTTATCGCAATCGGCTTTAACGTAACTTTCTTCCCGATGTTCTTCACTGGTTTAGATGGGCAAGCACGCCGGATGTACACATACTCTGAAGCGACCGGGTTTGGTCCGCTGAATCTGCTTTCCTTTGCCGGAGCACTAGTACTTGCCATCGGCTTTGCTTTACTTGTCTATAACGTCTATTACAGTATTCGTTATGCTTCAAGAAATATTAGTTCGGATCCATGGGATGCACGTACGCTTGAATGGGCTACTCACAGCCCGGTACCATCTTATAACTTTGCAAGAACACCGCAAGTGGATTCCATTGAAGCATTCTGGGATCATAAGAAAAAAGGTACACCCTTATTCAAAGATGAAATTGAGAAGATTCATATGCCAAATAATAGCGGTGCCCCGTTTATTATGAGTTGTATTTTCTTCGTATGGGGCTTCTCGCTCGTGTTCAATATGTGGATTCCTGCAATCCTTGCGACACTTGGAATCTTTGTGTGCTTGGCATACCGGTCATTTGAAAAAGACCATGGTCATTACATTTCCGTTAAAGAAGTTGAAGATACAGAAAAAGATTGCGAGGTGCTTACTGATGAAAACAGATAACTCGCTTCCGCTTGAATATGGTACAGAACAAAATAAATTGAATATTTTAGGTTTCTGGATTTTCATTGGAGCCGAAGTAATGTTGTTTGCGACTCTTTTTGCAACCTATTTCACTTTAGCGAATCGCACGGGGAACGGACCGTCCGGAGCAGAGATTTTTGAACTCACTCCGGTATTGTTTGAAACGATATTGCTGCTAACAAGCAGTTTCACAATTGGACTTGGTATTCATGCAATGCGCATCGGGAGAAAGACCGCTATGATGTCATTCTTTGCGATCACATTAGTACTTGGTCTGGCGTTCCTAGGCGTTGAAATTTACGAGTTTACACACTATGTGCATGTCGGAGCAGGTCTTCAAACAAGTGCCTTTACAGCAATCCTGTTGACTACACTTGGGACACATGGAGCTCACGTTACAATTGGTCTCTTCTGGGGACTATTCATCATCTTGCAAGTGAAAAAACGTGGCTTGACACCTGAAACGGCCAATAAATCATTTATTTTCTCACTTTACTGGCATTTCCTGGATGTCGTCTGGATCTTTATTTTCAGCTTCATCTACTTGAAAGGAATGATGTAAACATGAGCGAATTATTCCCGCGTAAACAAGTAATGGGCTTTGTTTCTTCTTTGGTGCTTACTGCGGCTGCACTGACTGTTTATTTCTTCGATCTGTCATTTGCTGTAGGGATGACAGTCTTGTTAGTCACTGCATTCGTGCAGGCGGCAGTTCAACTCGTAGTCTTTATGCACGCTGGTGAAACTGAAGATAAAAAGGCGATTTATGTGAATATCTATTATGCAGTTGCCATAGCACTTGTCACCGTCTTTGGTACATTGTTAATTTTAGTTTGGGATATGTAAAAGGATGAAACAAAAGGGAGTGCCCATAATGGCACTCCCTTTTTCGTTTTTATTGAAGAGTAACAGGATAGCATGCTACTTTTGCAATCCTCACCGTAAGTTCTTCATTGTTAGTTGCTATACTTTATCGGACGATTCTAATCCCTTTATCCGTTTTTTCCTGCATCTCTTCTGTTGCTACAAAGAAAATACCCATTAAAAAGATGAAAACAGCCCCCATAACTGTTCCGATACCGATGCCTGTTAGTGTGCTGTAATCGCTAATGAAAAAACCGTACAAGAAAATGGAGATTCCGATCGCAAGTATAGTGTAACCAACATATTTAATAGCATTTAGCATTTCTTGTTTAGATTTCATCCCACGAAACCTCCTTTTTACTATATTATTCATCTTGATTACCGAATTGTCAATCTATTTTATGATTATTCTCTTATTGTCAGGTCTTTTAAAGGTGATAAGAAAAAGGATCGATTATATTTCTTTCCTCATAAAATAAATAAGCCCAGAACATAGGAATAACGTAAGACTGCCTAAGATTACGATGAACAGCGTTTCAATCGAAACATTTAACGCACCAAAGTTATCGGCTGAACTTGGCATCATCATTAAAAATGGTTGTGCCCACGGATAGTATGGTCCAAAACTTTCTGAGTTAACAATCAACATATTTGGGATTGTGAAAATGACATTAACTGCAAGGGGAGCGGCGAAGCTTGACCATGCAACGGATACAAACATTTGCAAAGCGATTAACGGTAAACACGCTAACCACCCACCGATTCCACTTGCTAAAATAGTATCCCAAGGAATGTCAGCCGGGTAGCCTTTCATCCATCCAATTATGAAAAGTCCACTAATGAACAAGGTTTGGGTTACAGCGATAAGCAGGCTTACAATGAGGATCTTCACGAAATACAAATTTCTTCTGGAAACGGGTAAGGATAGCAGTTGTTTCCAGCCACCACCGACATGCTCATATCGACAAATAAAGCTCGAAAAGATACCCGTTAATAACGGTAGAAAAAGAATAGCATGACTAATCGTCATAATACCAAGCGTGGCGGTCCATTGGTGTTGTCCTATCGTTTCTATTTCACTGATATCACTTAAAGTAAGTAACAATGATAAAATTGGACTCACAAAAATGAGCAACCAAATCGAGGATTTACGTAACTTTAGAAATTCGGATCGAAATAATCTTCCCATTTATTTCACATCCCTTCGATTAAAATCTATAAGGCTAATGAAATACAAGAGAATTCCGATTGCGAGGCCGGCCAGAACTGAATAGATTGGCTTATCCCATTCATTTAGTAACAGCGGCCATTTCCAGGGAACCCAATCGGGGAAGTTAATGGAGTACATCGATACGATGGCGCCAATAATTCCAATCATTAAGGGAATCGCTTGATTTTTCATTGTGATCGCCAACCAGGTTTGTACTGTGATAAAAGGCAGGGAAGCGAGACATGGAAAGAAACACATTTTGAATAAAAAAAGATAGGGAATGTCGGTTCCGAATTTTAATAGCAGACCAAGTACAATGGTGCCGCTTGCTAGTAACAGGCATGATACGAAAAGCAAAAGAATAGCTACTAGCACTTTACTCGTAAATACCTGCGTTTTTGAAATTGGCAATGCAAGTAGCTGCTTCCAGGCATTAGTCTGATGCTCAATACTGGCAATCATTGAAGTAAGTATCGTCAAGCCAATGAGAATTGTAATAATAGACAACATGGAAACCTCGCCGATCAAACCTCTCCATAAATCATCCTCGTAGACGCCTGTTAACCAATCATAGCGGATTCCAAAATTGACGGCCTCTAAGCCAATAACCCCGATCGGACCAAGGAAGACGAGAAATAGAATCATTTTCCGCCTGATTTTAAGGAATTCCGAGGCTATAACTCGGCCCATCATAATCCGCCATCCTGGCCAGTCAGCTCTAAAAAGATTTCTTCTAACGATTTTCTCTCTTCTTCCACTCTGAAAACGGAGTAATCGTTTTGAACGAGGATTTTCACAATTTCAGCGACGTTGTTATCTACAGCATTTTCAATGAAAAGGTTATTGTGATCGGGAGCTGATGTATACCCTTGTGTTAACAACGTCTTCCAAGCAGCCTCTGCATCATTAACTGTTAACTTAATCTTACTAGTAGACTGTGCTCTCAATTTCAAAATGGAGTCTTGAAAAATCATTTGACCTTTTGAGATAATGCCCACCTGTGTTGCCATTTGGTCGATTTCAGATAGTAAGTGGCTCGATACAACAATCGTGATTCCATGTTCCTTTGGCATGCTTTTTATAAGTTCCCGAATTTCGATAATCCCGGATGGATCAAGTCCATTTGTTGGCTCATCTAAAATGAGTAATTCTGGATTGCCGAGTAAGGCAGTTGCAATTCCGAGTCGCTGTTTCATACCTAAAGAAAATCCCTTTACGGGACGTGTCGCATCATTCGTTAGGTGGACGATTGAAAGTACTTCATCAATTCTGGACTTAGGTACATCCAATAAAATTCGCATCGCTTCCAAATTCTCATAAGCTGTTAAATGCCCATAGTAAGAAGGATATTCGACAAGTGAGCCAACTTTTTTTAAGATAGCAAGCTTTTCTGTTCTTACATCTTTACCAAAGATATGAATCGAACCTTTCGTTGGTCGTGCAAGCCCTAAGAGCATCCGGATGGTCGTTGTTTTCCCTGCTCCATTTGGCCCGAGAAAGCCATAAATCTCACCTTTTTTTACTTGTAAATCTACATGGTCAACCACTTTTCTTGAACCGAAATTTTTCGTTAACTTATTCGTTTCAATAATAAAATTGCTCATTATCCTCACCTCACTTTCTATCCTATCGCTCGAAGGTTAAAACGACAGGGGGCAGAAGGTTAAGTTTTGTTTAAAAAAAGAAAAGCGGCTGGCGCCTGGAGCTAGACACTGCTTCGGGTGGAAAACTTATACTTTCCATTGAAAAAAGATAGGCCAATTTCATGCCTATCTCCTATCTATAATTTCTTGATTCGCATTAATGTACCTTTTTCACTCGTTTCAATAGTCCAATCGAGTTGCATTTCTTTTAACATAAGAGAAATAACAGAGAGCCCCACACCGACACCCTTCTGACTGGACTTCGTTTTCATTCCAGGTCCATGATCTTCAATCACAATCGTTTCATTTTCGATGCGTACTGCTACAAATCGGCCGCTTTTCGCATGCCGATAAATATTTTGAAATAGGTTGTCCAATACCCGACAAAACATTTGAGGGTCAATTTCCCACTTCAACTGTTTCTCAGGAATTTCTAATTGAATATCAAACTGAAAATTCTCAAACAAAGGATACCATGCTGAAAATGAGGTTCGAATGAGACGAATGATATCCACATTCTCCGGATGAAACGGATATTTCCCGGTTGTTAACAGCGTATATGCAAGTAAATTTTCGATGAGTTCGCCCATATAATTCACTTTTGCATCTATAAAATCCAATGATTCTTGTCCTTGTTCGCTTATCGGCTCTTTCTTTAGGCGATAGGCATGACCGCGAATTGTGGTAAGAGGAGTTCGCAAATCATGGGATAAATTCGCGATGAGCTCTTTTCGAAGTTCTTCTTCTTCCAGTTGACGATTCCTACTTGATTCTAATTCTTGGATCATTCGATTGAAGGAGTGACCTAATCGACCGATTTCATCTTGCTTTGTCACTTCGATAGTCGATGGAATACCATTTGCTTCAGGTACTGCCATCGCCTTTTGTAAATGAAGGAGCCTGTTTCGAATCCGATAAAAAAAGAGCATGGAAATCAATATAAAAAGAATAAATATCGCTAAAAGTGCGATTGGAAAAATATAATCATATCGTTCTTGTAGTTGATTTCTTGGGTTTACCATATCTGAACGGGGAATTTGTAATACCATAAATCCATTATTTTGTCCGTTACCTATGAATGCAACTACGGTAAACGGATCAATCGTATACCCGCGATTTTTTTTCATAAAATCAATTGTAAAAGAACTTGACCATATGTCAGGTACGGATAGGGATTTCGGAAACTTGTCTCGTGTATGTCCCGTTTCATCTACCCAGTATATGGAGGCTTCGTGATAAATACTTTTTAGTTCCGTAAGCTTACTATGAATCTGTGCTTCAGAAGCACCGGTTAATTCTTTGGCTGTTTCATGCCACATTTCTTCTAAATCCGTCCCATTATAATAACGATTGGATAAGTCTTCTTGGTGAGTAATATTATAAAAAACGATTGACAATAGAGGTATGCCGATTGGCAGAATCATTGTCGCCACGATAATAATCACCAAGTACTGAGTCAGTAAAGAATTGCGTAACTTTTTCATTGCTTCACTCGGTAGCCGATACCGCGTATTGTTTCAACGATTCTTGGTACACTCGGATTTTCTTCAATCTTTTCTCTTAAGTAGCGAATATGGACCATTAAGGTTTTATCTCCCTCAATATAAGATTCCCCCCATACAGCCTCGTAGAGTTGTTCTTTTGTTAAAATTTGATTTGGATGTCGCAACAAATGCATAAAGATCTGATGCTGTTTGGCTGTCAAAAAGATCTCCTCACCGGTTTTCTTTAAAATACGGTTTTCTCTCGTATTGACCGTTAAATGGTCCAGTTGAATCTCTTTAGACACAGCATGTTGATTTCTTCTAAATAATACTTCAATCCTCGCTGCGAGCTCTTCGGGATGAAAAGGTTTTGTTACATAATCATCCGCAAAATGTAGGCCTTGCAGTTTATCGTCAACAGCTGTTCGGGCTGATAACATCAAAATCGAAATATTGGGGTGAGTGCGTTTCAAGCGCTGGCCGACTGTAAAGCCATCAAGTCCGGGGAGCATAACATCTAAAATAACCACTTCTGCATCCCCAAGTGCTTCCTCGGCCTTTTCACCGGAAATGAGCCATCGCACCAGATAACCGCGCTGTTCTAAGTCTTCTTTGACAATACTACCAATTTCCATATCATCTTCAATATATAGAATCTCCTTCATAACAATCCCTGCCTTCACCAGTTTGATTCAGTTAAAGTACGGAAAGAAACGAGTGTGTTGGTTATCTCGTTTTATCTAACTTATCCTATACGATACATATTCGTTGGTACCAGCATAAAAAGCAAATGAGAATAATCTTGTAACTGGTTGTCGTCATGAAGGAAATGTGAAAAAAACACAGTTTTTTTGGTGATGAAGCCCCGGGCCTCGCTAGAAAGAGGAGCAAAATTGGCATTCTCGTAATTGCGAACTAGTAATCAGAAAGGTACCTTGTCCCGAAACAAAACGAAATTGTTTCAGAACAAGGTACCTTTTCGTTACCAAAAAAAAGCAGTAGCCAGTACTATCCCGGCAATTGCGCCAAGTGCAATTCCATATCCAAATCTTCCGTTTCCACCATAGCCTCCAAAACCATAGCCATATCCGCCAAGATTTCCAGTAGGTTGGATCCACACCATATCTCTATTTGTTCTAGTAATCGTACCTGTATGAACACGACCATCACGACAAGTAATTCTTACCGTTTTTCCATGATATCTGCAACAAACATTATATAAATTAGTTTGTGACACTTTTATCCTCCTTCCAAACATATTTACATGCATACAAGCATGTACTGTTAAGATATGATGCAATTAGCATTGTGTAATAGATAAACGTCTAGTACTGTACTTATTTATTTTAATTGTCTGTTTCAATCAAGTGCAAAAATGCATCTCTATATGTTGAACAATTGAATACCTATATTTATTAAGCGAAGACAATCCCTAGCGCATTAGCAAATTCAATGGTATTTTTTATTCCACCATAACTAGGTATAGATAAATAACCTATAAAAGGATGAGAAACTCGTCAGTTATCCAAACGCAGATATGGCTCTATGAATTTTTCGATGCCTGTGTGAATCAATCAAGTAAAAGTCCATCTATCCTTCAATGTGAGATGCTTTGTGCACCACTAATGGAATTATTTCCTGAAGTAAGCCCGGAAGAATTGCAATACGAGCTTCTAAAACACGGATTATTTGATCCTTCGGAATGGGTAATCATAGGTAACCAAATAAAGAGAATGGAAAAACAAAACATCTGGCAAGTTGTTGAGCAGGAGTATCAGCTCTTAAAAAGTCTATGGATGGGTCCAGAGATATCGATTTATATTTATCCACTTACTAAAGTGACCATTGAGGAGCAGGCGCAAGTATCTGCTAAAAACGGCGTCGCCTATAAAGAAGGATTGTTTTTATTTTTGTCTAAGGGGCTATCAATAGAAGAAATAAAAGCCTTATTAGCACATGAGTACAACCATGTTTGCCGATTAAATCATTTAGGGTTAAAACCTAACAAAATTCCTTTAAAGGATTCGCTAATGATAGAAGGGTTAGGGGAGTTTGCAGTGAAAGAATTATATGGCGAAAAGTGGCTGGCGCCATGGACAGCTCTTTATTCAATTGAAGAATCTATCAAGGTTTGGAATAAATATTTTATTCCACAACTGAATTTGATGGGATCTGAAAAACATCAACTATTTTTATACGGCGAGGTCAAAAGCCATTTACCTAAATGGATTGGGTATTATATAGGTTATCAAATTGTTGATTCCTATCATAAGAAGCATGGTCCTTTTAAAAGTTATGAATTATACCGAAAATCCGCTGATGAATTGATTGCAGGTTCTAACTTTACAGCTAGTAAACTGTTCTAACACGTAACAATTATGCCTGTAATAAAAACAATCTTTTTTCTAGATAGTCATCTAGAAAAAAGATTGTTTTATTCTTATGGTAAAAAACATCGAAACACACGAAATCCGATGAATTTATGGTTTTGAGTAATGAAACGATTATGCTCATCCCATAAATCATATAAATCCATAACTATACTTTTTGATGGATTTATATCAGTAACTTCAGTGTTCAGAAGTTCAGAGGGCGTATCAATTATTTCAACTTGTTTAAAACCAGCTTGCTGCAACTTCAATGTCCATTCTTGCTCATTTAGAATTTCACTGACGCCATATAGGCTGTATGCTTTTTTTCTTAATTCATTTGATAGGGATTGTTCTGCCGCCATTTCAATGCAAATCATACGACCGCCACTTTTTAACACCCTGGATAGTTCAGTTAGTGTCTTGGAAATGTCAGTGAATGCGATAACAGACTCGGCTACTATTAAATCAAAAGAATTATCGGGGAGAGCCAACTGTTGTGCATCTCCTTCAATCACTAAGACAGGAGAAGCATTCTCACCGAAGCGCTCTCTCGCTTTCTTTAACATAACCGGATGATTGTCTATTGCTGTAACTTGACACCCGAATCCTTGAGCTAAGAATGCAGCTGTCTGGCCAGTTCCACAACCAATATCTAATACGGATTCATAAGGTTGAATCTTTTCATCTTTCAATATGGATTGTGTTAAAGAAAATCCACCAGGATGTGCACCGCCAATTCCAAAATAAGCTACTAAATCTAAATAGTTATTGAACATTAGGTATTCTCCCAATTTAGCTACATTTTCAGTTTAGTAACAGCCGCCACCGCCGCCACCATATCCACCGTCAAAGCCGTTTCCAACAAAAGCTGCCCCAACGATGATTAGCAGGATAAATAATACAACGATTAACGCAAAGCCCGATCCATTTCCAACGTTTCCTACATTCTCACAGTTTCCAGAAGACATCTGATTTCCCCCTTTCCTCTTGCTGTTAATAGAATATGAGCAAAATTAGAAAATCATAGGGCTAGTTGAAAGATATTTATAGGTTAGAAGATAATGAAGAGTCTTTTTAAACTAAAAGTGTAATGAAGTAGGGGCGGTTTAAAAATAAAAAAGTCCTAGAAATCTTTAGAAAAAAATTACCCACTTCTAGATATATGGCCAATGAAACAATTTATTACTTTTTTTGAAGTGGGGTATTTTTTTAGGGCTAAGCTTAGGTAATAGTATATAATATAGTAAAATTAGAATTTTTGATTGTAATTGTGAGTGGCCAAAAAGAATACTTTTATCAGTTTTTATAGGACCTGCTTAAGATTATTATTTAAATTGCTAGACTTCTGGACACGCATGAAAAATATAGTTTCGTATTCCATGTAAATGAAAAGAAGTGCAATTCATTCAAAAAAGGTGGAGAAAAAAGTGAGAGCAATGGATTTGCAACTGTATGATTATCTCAGTACCAATTTAACTGCTATTTCAGATGAGTGGCTTGCTCAGCGGGAAGTAAATAGAGGATCCATTTATTCGATAGATGCAGGAGGATCTGCTGAGTTATTACTCCGTGAACAAAACCGGTTAACAAATCTTACAGTGACAAGTATACTTTTAAATGATAAAGAAGTTTTTGAATCAAATAAGGAAAAGTGGGCCCGTGAAGTGGCTGAAAGCAGGGTGGAAAGTAATACGCCTATCCCTGAAGTACTGGATGCACTTAGTAAAGCCAGGCAAGTATATTGGACATTTGTCGAGAGGTTTTTAAAGTCCAAGGTAGATGAAATAACCAAGGATGATCTGCTGAGATGGGGGATTGCAATTCATATGGCGTTTGATGAATTGTATATCCACTTTTCTGAAATGTATTATCAGATTACATCCAGCGAACGTTTAGCCCAACAAAACTTGATCGCAGAATTAAGTTTTCCAATTATAAAACTTAATACGTCGATTGGAGTATTACCACTGATCGGTAATATAGATGCAATACGAGGAAAAAGTTTTTTGGAATGTATTCCAGCGAAAAGTGTAAAAATGGAAATCACACATCTGTTTATCGACTTATCTGGGGTATCTATCATTGACACAATGGTTGCTCAGCAAATTTATCCGATTATACAAATCCTGAAATTACTTGGCATCGACTCAACGTTAACCGGAATACGTCCTGAAATTGCACAAACTTCGGTTCAATTAGGAATAAACTTTGCGAACGTTGCTACTTTCAGTTCTTTGCAGCAGGCGCTTAAGAACCAACTAGAAGAAATAATTTAAAAGTACCAGGCGCCTTCAAGTTTAGCGGTGCCTGGTACTGTTTTTTGAATCATGAAAGGGTGACTTTACGTTGATTACAGTCATACTGCTATTTCTGTTTGCAGGACTAGCGGAAATTGGTGGAGGCTATCTGATTTGGCAGTGGTTAAGAGAAGGAAAGCCTGCTTACTTAGGGCTTATTGGAGGCTTTGTTTTGGCTTTATATGGAGTAATTGCGACATTTCAACAATTTCCGACTTTCGGTAGGGTTTATGCAGCTTATGGGGGAGTATTTATTGTGCTATCTGTTCTTTGGGGATGGGGAGTCGATAAAAAGATGCCGGATACATATGATTGGATTGGGGCTTTGATTTGTATAATTGGTGTTTCTGTTATGTTATGGGCACCGCGAAGTTGATGATTAAAAAGGGCATATAACTCCTATGAGTAGGGGCATTTAGCAAAGATTATACAAGTAAAAGTGTGACACTATATAGAAAGGCAGACTGTCTTAAATTCGAAAAGGAAATGCTATACAGAAGGAGTGAGCAGCTCTAATTGATCTGAAAATCCCTGTACAGAGGGCATCTAATGCTTTATCACCAAATTAAACAGTCATTACTATATATATTTTGAACAAATGAATACGGCGTATGCGCTTTACAAGTGCTTTTGGGAGGCCACTGAAAAATCCCTAATACTTGGAGTGGATTGTAATACCTCCTAATACCGCTTCGACGCTTTGTGGATGGTCTATTTGAGAAAGCGCATTTCATTTTCGAGGATGGGACCTACAACCTGGAGTGACATAAATCGATCGAATGTGATCAACGAATGTCCCAATACATGAGGAATGAATTAGAAATCCTTCTAATATCGCTTCGGCGCTTTGTGGATGCCTCCCGCGATAAGCCAGAAAGAAGACCACTTTCAGTCTTATCACTTCGGCTACCACGAAGTCGCGCCTGCGCTGGATGGTCTATTTGAGAAAGCGTATTTCATTAGCTGTGATGAAATCTGCAACCCAGAGTGCGTCTTTCTTGACTATAATTATATATGTTGAACAATTGAATCCGGTGTAAAAACTGAGCGAAGGCGCCTTAACAGGGGTAGCCGAAGCCATAAGACTGGCGGCGAAGCTGCTTGGCTTATGGCGGGAGGCTACCCCTAGCGCCGTAGCGGTTCAATGAAATTCTTTATTTCAATATATAGTATCGAATAGTAATCACCTTATAATCTCGGCATATACATCTCAAAATCACATTTCTCCTGATAATCAACACTCTAGCGCAGGCGCGGCAAAGGGGTCGCCGAAGCCGTAAGACTGGATGCGAAGCGCTAATCCAGGCTTATGGCGGGAGGCATCCCCAAAGCGCCAAGCAATCTGCAATCCACATCCCCCAATTACAACTCTTTCATTATTGAGCACCACAGCAGATTCAATGGGATTCTTTAATTCAACATTTGGTTACTCAATACATGTGCTAATATCCATCAAAAAAAAGAGCTGGAGTTTACTCCGGCCCTTTGGTGATTTCATACTAGCTTTTCTTTTACTTCTTCAATTTGAGCCAAATGTCTTTTTTCATGCAGTCCGATAAATGGAATCCATTGTTCTAAGCTAAGGTCTCCAAATACTGGATGCGGGTAAGTTCTTTGCGCTAATAATGTTTTATCTGCAGAAGCTACCAGAGTATTTAAGTTTTCTCTAGACGTTGTGAGGTTACTTTTCATGTTTGTCAAAGCAATAAAGTCGTCAGAGGGAGTCGCAAATGAAGGGGCAAGTACTTTCGTTGAACGATCCGTCGTAAATTGTATCGGCTTGTCAACAGTGGTTTTATTTTCACCATTGGCTAACTGGTTTGAAAGAGTGTGAACAATAGCGCGTTCCATTAAATACAAATGATTTAGCACCTGCATGATACTCCAGCGTCCCTCTTCCACCTGTTCATTCAATTGTTCATCTGACAAGTTCTCTACACTACGCAAAACAGCTTCTCTGATTTTCTTGTTCTCTTCCATTAATTATTCCCTCCATTCAATACCCTTTATTATATCGCAAAAGCACCTTATACAATAAATGATAGGATTGGTTGAGGGAACACGAAATGCAGAAGTTCCATGTAGGAGTTAATTTACAGCTGCTTCCAACACAGTTAATGTATGGTTAGATGTGTTCATATTCAAGGATACGCCAATAGGAATTGTTGCTTTGTATGTACCATGTGCAGTTGCTAGGTTGGACATAAGTGGTTTACCTAATGGAACTAGAAATTCGTTGATAAGATCTTTATAGGACTTTCCATATGCATCCTCACAATTCGTACATTCCCCCATAATAATCCCTACACAATCATCGAATTTCTTGGCTAACAAAAGATGGTTTAAATACCTGTAAACTGTGTTAATCGGTTCATGGGTTTCTTCAAGTACGAGAATTTTCCCTTCTGTATTGATTTCAAAAGACGTTCCTAACGTACCTATGAAAGATGTGAGATTGCCTCCAATAACGGGACCGGTTACATTTCCGGGAACTAAGCTTTCGATGGACATACCGGGTGGATTTTTAATCTCCCAAGGTGCGGTTAATGTTGAAGTTGCCGAGAAGAATTGGTTGAAGTTATATGCCGGGGTGCGTGTAGTAAAATCTAGAAGGAGAAGGCTTTGGAAAGTAATTAAATCCGCATATTCGTACAATACATTTAGTAATACCGTAATGTCGCTGTATCCTGAAACTATTTTCGGGTTTTGAGCTATGATTGAGAAATTAAGGAAAGGGAGAATACTTGCTACGCCAACACCCCCTCTCGAAGGTAATATCCACTTAACTTCCTTGTTCTGAAACATCTCCATTAAGTCTGACGCCATTTGCTCTGGTGTTGCTGCGATATAGCCGTTCGATGAATAAACATGATCCCCTACAAGTACTTTAAATCCCATATTTCGTAACGTAGTTATTCCTTCATTTATTATACTTGCTGCCAATGGGCTTCCTAACGTAACAATTCCAACAGTATCCCCAGACTGCAATTGACGAGGTTTTGTTGCCATATGTTGCAACTCCCTTCTCCGTAAACATGTACATATTATTCAGTGTATGGACAAAAGGAAAGCGTCATAACTAAAAGGTGAAGGCAAGTTTCTAATAGGAATGCTTATATAAAGAAAAATGTCTTTTAAAGGAATATAAAATGTGAATAGTTAAATTTATTTGGAAGTTTTTGTATCATTATACCTAGTTGGAAAATAACATTTGCAGGTCCTTTCGCATATGCTATAATAAATAAAAGAATGATTTGAATAGTCAGTATTCAATATCTGATATGGGGTCATACTATGAGAGGATCACAGAAAAAGAAATTACTATTCATTTTCGTAAGTCTATGTATGTTGCTTTTAGTTGGCTATGAGGCTCGACCTTTCAATTATAAGGAAATGGAAGGGATGATTAGCATTGCGCATCGTGGTGCATCTAATTTAGCACCAGAAAACACACTAGCCTCATTTCAAAAAGCGCTGGAACTTGGTGCGGATTTCTTGGAATGTGATGTTCATTTATCGAAAGATGGAGAACTTGTCATAATGCATGATGACAAAGTAGATAGGACAACAAATGGCTCTGGATATGTGAAAGACTATACGCTATCCGAATTAAAAAAACTGGATGCAGGTGGGAAATTTCATTCTTCATTTGCGGGTGAGCAGGTTATTACATTAAATGAATTGTTTGATGAATTTTATGGGAAAGCGGGTTTATTAATAGAAATTAAAAAACCGGCCAAGTACCCGGGTATTGAGGAGAAAGTAGTTGCGTTGCTGAGCGAATATAAGGATTTGAACGGTATTATTGTTCAATCTTTTGATATCGAATCTATGAGAAAAATAAATAAGCTACTTCCCGAATTAGAAGTGGCACTTCTTATGAAGCCGTCTATCCAGCACCTCTCTTCTCAAAAATTAAGTGATCTAACGTCCTTTGCGACGTACATTAACTTTAACGTCTCGTATGTTAATAAACGTGTGATCGAACAAATACATAATCAGGGTGGAAAAGTATTGGTCTGGTCAACGAAAAACCAAGCATGGATCGATAAGGCTTATCAATACGACGTTGACGGTATTATTACAGACTTTTCAATCTGGCCAGTAGAGGGATCGATTCAGCTGGTGCAAGATTAATTTATCCGACAAGTAAATCCAGTACCAGCCATATCAGGCCAGTACTGGATTTACTTATTTGTCAACTCCCAATTGGCTTTCTTGACAATGAAAAACTGGAACCATACACTTATGAATAGAAAAGATAGTTGGAGGATAAAATGACAAATCAAACATTCATACCAATCATTATCGGAACAGACATGAATGCCTACAACATGGCGATATCATTCCATGAAGAGTATGGCATCAAACCGGTTCTAGTAGGCAAAGAACCTTTATCATTCACCAGTTTAAGTTCAATTATAAAATGTATAGAACTCAATCCGAAACTGCCAGAAAAACAAGTATTCGTGCACTTCTTGAAAAAAATTGCTGCCAAGTATGCGGAACCAGGCAAGAAAATGCTTCTTGTCGGGACGAATGACCTTTATGTCCGGATGATTATTGAGAATGCGGACGAGCTTAAAAGTGATTTTGTGTTTAATTACATACCAGAACCGCTTATGAACGATTTGCTCGTTAAATCAAATTTCTATAAGTTATGTGCTGAACACGGAATCGATGCACCGGCTACCTATTTCCATTCATGTCGGGACGACGAGCCGTTTACAGAAGATGTCACGTTCCCGATCATCATTAAACCGAGCAACGGTGTGGAGTATTATAAGAATCCGTTTGCAGGCATGGAAAAAGTGTATAAGGTCGATTCCTACGATGAAATCCATGCCGTTATCAAAAAGATTAAAGCGAGCGGCTATCAAGAGGATCTCATTATCCAGGATTATATTCCTGGGGACGATACATATATGTGGGACTCCGTTTTCTATATGAATAGCCATGGAAAAGCTGAACTCATCACTTTCGCGCAAGTCGTGCTGCAAGAGCATACAGTGACTGCAATTGGAAATTATACAGCGCTCATCACCCGATATGATGAAGAGATGATGATGAAGCTGAAAGGGTTCCTAGAGGCATTGAACTATGTAGGCTACGCGAACTTTGACTTGAAATACGATGAGCGTGACGGTAAGTTCAAAGTGTTTGAAGTGAATATCCGGCAAGGACGTTCAAGCTACTATATCACGGCTTGCGGTCATAATATGGCGAAGTACTTGGTCGATGACGTTGTACACGGTCAACAGAAACCGTTGACATTGCTGAATGAAAAGTTCTTGTTCACAGTCGTACCTAAAATCGTGCTGAAAAAGTTCGTATCAAACCCAGATGTACTAAAAGACGTGAAAGCATTGCTTCGAGCGGGTAAATACGGCAATCCTTTGTTTTATAAAAAAGACCGTCATTTCAAGCGTAAGTTATATTTATTCGCCAGACAAATTAACTACTACAAGAAGTATAAGAATAGTAAGTGGTGACGAAAATGCCCTATACCAACCGTATAGGGCATTTTTTATTATATATGTTAAATTAAAGAATCCCATTGAATCCGCTGTGGCGCTCAATAATGAGAGAGTTGTAATTCGGGGTGTGGATTTCAGATCGCTTGGCGCTTTGGGAATGCCTTTCGCCGCGTCTGCGCTAGGATGTTCATTATCGAGAGAAATGTGATTTTGATATGTATATGCCGAGATTATAAGGTGATTACTATTCGATACTATATATTGAAATAAAGAATTCCACTGAACCGCTACGGCGCTAGGGGATGCCTCCCGCCATAAGCCAGATGAGGTATTCTTTAACCTATCTGAAATAACCTCTTGGCATTAACTGTATAATTTCTGCAAAGAACGCAGAAATTATACAAACCGAACTCTTCGTTGTTCGGTTGGCTACCCCTGCTAAGGCGCCTTCGCTCAGTTTATATACCGGATTCAATAGTTCAACATATTTATTTTAGTCAAGAAAGACGCAATCCAGGTTGCAAATTTCATCACAGCTAATGAAATGCTCTTTCTCACATAGACCATCCAGCGCAGACGCGACTTCGTGGTAGCCGAAGCGTAATTAGTAGGAATTCTGATTCATTCTTCATGTATTGGGACATTCGTTGATCACGTTAGATCAATTTATGGCACTCCAAGTTGTAGGCCTCATCCCCGAAAACGAAATGCGCTTTCTCAAAGACCATCCAGCGAAGGGGCGACTTCGTGGTAGCCGGAGCGATATTAGTAGGAATTCTGATTCTATCCATTGTAAAGCGCCTATGCCGTGTTCATTTGTTCAATATATATAGTGATTGAGTTATCAGAATTATTATTATATAATTAATGGAAAAGGAGGATAAATTTAACGTGAAAAAGTATGTGAAGGAATTTGCTGCATTCCCTGATATAACTGTCATGTTTATCGTTTTATTACTATGTGCTTCCCTTACCTTGCCCCATGTATTATTTTACGGGACGTGGATTGCTTTAATTATCGGGATGTTGACGTATGCAACAAGCGAATACATTGTACACCGCTTTTTATTTCACATTAAAACGCCTGAAAATCCATTTTTGTTGAAGATGATCAAACGTTTACATTATGATCATCATGTCGATCCGGATGATTTGAAGTTATTATTTTTGCCATTATGGTTCAGTATTCCTGGATTTATAATTTATTCACTTATCGTTTATTTCAGTACAGGTAGTATCGGGCTGACAACCGCATTCGCAACTGGACTGATTACTTATTTCGTCTACTACGAATGGAAACACTATATAGCACATAAGCCTATTCAGCCTCGCACCAAAATGGGTAAAAATATTAAGAAACATCATCTTCTGCATCATTTTAAAAACGAGAATTACTGGTTCGGTGTCACTCATACGTCATTTGATAAAACACTTGGAACATTTAAGGAGAATAAGGAAGTGGAGAAGAGTCCAACTGCTCGTAATTTGGAAAATAGAGTATAGGCTGAAAAAAGGTTTCCCTGGAAAAATCAGGGGAACCTTTTTGGTAAGCCAACGTAATAGTAGTAGTAGGAAATACGATTAAAATGTATTTATAACGATAGGAGCTATAAAGTATGAATCTAGAAAAGTTTATGGCAACTAACTTCCCGAACTTAATCCTTACACCACCTTTGTTTTACAATTGCGATACTGGTATCCGATTTGAATTAGGGGTGGATTGGAAAGGTAAGGAAGAAAGTGTTTATCTTAAAGGCGTGTATGAAAGGACTATAACTTTGTTTAAATCTTTGCATAGTGAAAATGATGAAATTATGATTGTGGTAAATGTAAACGACTTCGGAGGTAAATGGGCATTCCGTGGCAGATTGAACATCTTCTCACGGTATGTAAGAGATAAGGCTATTTTATATAAATTGCAGCATAAAATAATACCTTACATCATCCCGGAAGATAATGAAGAAGGCAAATACAAAACACATCGCTTTGTACTTAAATGTAAAACCTCCGACATTAAATATGTCAGCCTTTTAAAAGCGATATGCAACACCGATATGGGGATAAAGCCGAGTATTGATGATCGAGTCTATTTCATAAATATAAAAAAAGAAACCATCTTTCATGTTTATGATGATAGAGGCTGTGATTTAGTGGCTACTTCTCCGGAAACTCTCCGGGAAGTTTACACTGAATATAATGATTGGATATTGGATTATGATCGAGAAAAGATTGATAAAGTATTTACCATGTAGAGATGAATAATGGTAAATCTGCTAACAGCGGGCAGCCGAGTAGCAGCTAAGGGAAAATGTATCTTCTTCAATAGCCTATGAAGTGAAAAAAAGCGATTTTCATGTTTAGGATGAATTAAATAAAGGAATACATAGTGTGGATTCGACATCAAGGAGGAAATTTCAGCATGAGAAGGATAGAAGAAACACAGATGGATTTAAAGAGAGAGGAAATTATTCAGAGACTTGTAAAAAAGGGTGTTTTTAAATTACATGGTAAACAGCTTTACGAACTTCCGTTGTACGCACTTATGAAAGCATATATAGTACGAACTGAATAATCCCATGCCGGCTGGAAAGTCTCCACATGCCGGCATTTTTATATGGGGCTGTCTTATGTTTAAAGAATTGAGGTAAACTGGTGGTATAAGCTTAAGGATGTCGGGGGTTCTATGATGCTAAATGATAAATTGAAAAAGTTTCAAAGCGAACAACTAGACGAAACAACAATTTCTGCCCTGCAAGAGAAGATGGATAGCGGAGAATTAACTTCTGAGGAAATTACGCTTATGTATATGGATATGATTTCCCGTCGTAATAAAAACGTGAATGCGGTGCTGGAACTGAACCTGCAAGCAGTACAAATCGCCAGAGCGTTAGACGTGGAAAGAGCAGTAAAGGGACCACGCTCTCTGCTTCATGGTATTCCGGTGTTATTGAAAGACAATATGGGGACGAAGGATAGGATGCATACGAGTTGCGGGTCTCTTGCATTTAAGGACTTCTATGCCGCAGAAGATTCCTTCCTAGTTAAGAAATTACGTGCAGCAGGCGCAGTTATCCTTGGCAAGACGAATATGACGGAGTGGGCAAACTTCATGTCGGACCGGATGACGAACGGCTGGAGTTCACGCGGTGGACAAGTGAACAATCCTTATGGACTATTCGATGTTGGGGGGTCAAGTTCAGGTGCTGGTGCTGGTATTGCTGCGAATCTGGCGGTAGTAGCAATCGGTACGGAGACGACGGGGTCAATTCTCAATCCGTCCGCGCAGAACTCACTTGTAGGTATTAAACCGACTGTCGGAGCGATTAGCCGTACAGGAGTGATACCGCTTTCTTATACACAAGACACTCCGGGACCCATGGCAAGGACTGTGAAAGATGCAACAATTACATTTAGTCTACTGATTGGCCACGATCCGGAAGATCCAGTAACAGAAGAGGCAGTTCGTTTGGATGGAGTTGATTGGATGTCTCTCCTCGATACAGCGGCGCTTGAAGGCGTCCGTCTTGGTGTAGCACGCGCGATTTTTGAAAGAGAGGCATCGACAGAACGTATGTCTCTTTTTGACATAGCCCTTAAAGAGCTTGAAGCTGCTGGAGCTATCATTATTGATGATATCGATTTAGGGACGATGGAAAATGATCTTGGTTATAACGTACTTCTTTATGAATTCAAAGCAGCGTTGAATGCTTATCTGGGGAAAACACCGGCGGCAAACCCAATCCGTACTTTGTCAGATGTTATCCGTTTCAACAATGAACATGCAGAAGAGACATTGAAATTCGGTCAAGTGATGTTAGAAAAAGTGGAGCGGACAAGCGGAACGCTGACTGAACGTGCCTATATCGAAGCATTTATTCGGAATCGCCATCTTGCAGGTGAAATTGCGCTTGGAAAAGCGTTGGAAGAGCACAATGTACAAGCGCTTGTATTTCCTCAAGATCATGGATGCAGTTTTGGAGCGGCGGCAGGGTATCCATCCATTACCGTTCCGGGGGCTTATTCCGATGCTGGTGAACCGTTTGGTATCACTTTTTCGGGGAAAGCATTTACTGAACCGGAATTGATTGGCTATGCATATGCGTTCGAACAGCGGGTCAACGCAAGACGGAAACCTTAATCAGTTTTGTCAGAAATAGAGTGTATAAGAGCCTGTTATGATAAACTGAGAGGAATAGAGTGAAGGTGGGGATAATAATGTCCTTCTTAGAAAATATGGACGATATGTTTAAAGAGAAATGGAAATTTGACTATGAGATGCCTATCCAAGAGAAAATGATTCCAGAGATGCTTGAAGGAAAAGACATAGTTGCAGAATCGCCGACTGGTTCAGGTAAGACGCTGGCATTTGTATTACCGCTTCTACAATTGGTTGATGGCGATAAAAAACAAACGCAGGCGCTGATTATTACGCCGTCACAGGAGCTGTCGATGCAAATAGTTAACGTCATCAGGGAATGGGTGACCGGAACAAGTATCACGGTTACACAACTAATTGGTGGGGCTAATATGCAGCGCCAGATAGAACAATTAAAGAAAAAACCATCAATTGTGGTAGGAACACCTGGCCGTTTAGCGGAACTCATCAAAGTGAAAAAGTTAAAGATGCACGATATACGCCACATTGTTCTCGACGAAGGTGATCAGCTTTTGGCGCGCGATCATCGTGTCGTTGTAAAAAATATGATTGAAGCAGCAAACCCGGAAAGACAAGTTGTAGCCGTCTCCGCAACAATTACAGATGAAATTGAAATTGTTGCTAGCAAGTTTATGACTGATCCAATCCGAATCCAGGTAGGCGCGGAAGAGATGCCGAAATCGGGTAAAGTTGTTCATTCGTTTGTAAAGACTGATGCTCGTGATAAAACGGATGTCTTGCGCGGAATTTCTTATTTAAAGGGAATTCGTGCCCTTGCTTTTATTAATAATGTGGATCAGCTTCGTATGAAAGAAATGAAGCTTAAGTATAATGAAGCGCCGATTGCGGTTCTTCATTCAGAAATGACGAAATTTGAAAGACAGCAAACATTGGATAGTTTCCGTAAAGGCGAGCTTCGAATTTTGATAGCGACAGATCTTGCAGCACGCGGTCTAGATATTGACGGATTAACGCATGTCATCCACGTTGACGTGCCGCATACTGTTGAGCAATACTTACATCGTTCAGGCAGAACAGGGCGTGCAGGCGGAGACGGGGAAGTGCTGACGCTGTTATCATACCCTGAAGAACGGGATTACCGTAAGCTGACTAAGGGAATCAAAACGGTCCAAAAAGTCTGGTATAAAGGCCACTTAGCAGAAGGAAATTCAAAAACAATCGCAACTACTAAAAAGAAATAGTAAAAAGGGCTATCCGGAAATCCAAGTACATTGGATTTCCACGGATAGCCCTTTTCTATATTTGTTGAAAGAAAGCACCACACACTGATTATAGTTGTGTCAAAATGATTGGCTCGCCTTTTGTAACGATGATTGTATGCTCGATTTGAGCTACGAGGGATTTGTCCGGTGTAATGAACGTCCAACCATCTCCTGATTCGATAATATGCTCCGCTTTTTCAGAGATAAAAGGTTCAACTGCGAGAACCATTCCTTCTTTTAAAAGCGTCTTATCCCAAGCGTCATAATAGTTGAGTACATGCGAAGGTTCTTCGTGCAACGCTTTACCGATACCGTGGCCAGTCAAGTTTTTGATGACTTTTAAGCCATGTTCTTTTGCTTCGCGTTCAACTGCTTTACCGATTTGATTTAAGCTAGAACCTGCTTTAACTTTTGTCATTGCACGTTCAAAAGCACTTTTAGCCACATCGCATAATTGCTGTTTCTTGTCATCGGGTGTACCAACGACAAATGAAATGCCTGTGTCAGCAAAATAACCATTGTAGGAACCAGAGACGTCAATATTAACAAGATCTCCGTCTTCTATGATGCGTGAACCAGGCATACCGTGGGCAACTTCACTGTTAACGCTGATGCATGTAAAGCCAGGAAAATCATACTCTGCGATGGGTCCCGAGATTGCACCTTTCTCTTCGAATAGGCGTCCTCCAATATCATCGATTTCTTTCGTCGTTTTACCGGGGACGGTTGCTTCTTTCATCGCTTCCCTGATTTCAGCAACAATTTTGCCGATTTTTTTTAACGCTTCAATTTCTTGCTCAGTTTTTGCAATCATTATGCACAAGTCCTTTCTTCCGTTCATTCTTTTTCATACCATACTATATCATAATGAGGTGAACAAAAATGCCTGCAAACTTTAAAAATGTTTGCAGGCTTTCAATTTATCTTCGTGGAATTGTAGTACCAGCCGCTTTTTTTTTCGACATCACTTTTCGTACAATCGGATAGACGACGGGTGCCCATTTTATAGCGGTTTTCAGTAATCTGCCAAGTTTCATCAGAAATCACTCCTAGATAAAGCATTTCTTACTTTTTCCCGTAATGGCTGTTTTGTAAACATTTATCTCAATACTTTGACGCCTTGAAATACGTTCCAAATAAGAATAGCCAATAAGAGTATTCCGTAGACAAGCATGAAAAGAAGGGGAGTTAGTTGCCAAAAGCCGAAATTTCCGCTCGGCATCTCATCCATGCTGTACGTAAAGGAAAACATTGAAAAAGAAAAAATGACTAATCCCGCAATAAGAAGTACGGTAGGAACAAGATGGGAAACAAATGAGCGTTTTGCGTGGGTTTTTACTTCCCGGTCGTCCGTAACGAAATAAACGATGACAGGCAGAAGTAAAGGGGCGAAAAAAACGCTAAAATAGCATAAGGCAGCTAGTAGTTTACTGTTCATCAAAGATATCCCTCCATTGTACTTTTACTATATCGGATACTTTCCATCCTTATTAATCATCTTGCTTAAAGGGGGGCCATCTTATACAATGTAATGGACAACTGAATTACTGGAACCACAAGGGGTGCCTATTTTGGCTGAGATTGGACAAGTTGTCCTGACCCTTAGAACCTGTAAGATTATTCTTGCGTAGGGATGTGGATGGAAATTGACATATTCGATGTCCCATCTATCCGGGATGTCTTTTTTTATGGCCACATCCTACGCTGAACTGGTAGGGGGAGGAATAAAATTGGAACGGAAAAAACTTCAACTTTTACTTGAGGTAGCTATTTTAGGTGCGATTTCATTTGTACTTGATCAGATTGGTTTTAAAATGCCACAGGGTGGGTCGGTGACACTATCGATGTTACCGATTGTCATCATGGCATTTCGTTGGGGCATTATGGGCGGCATGCTGACAGGGTTCGTATCAGGTGTATTGCAACTTCTGATGGGTGGATTTGTATTAAACCCTATACAGGCGGCGCTCGATTATTTCGTCGCTTATACGCTCGTCGGAGTAGCTGGTGTTACGCTAGCATGGCTGTTAAGCAGTAAAGCAAAAGGTAACAAAGGATCGATGGTTACTGCAATTGTCATAGGAACAGTCATCGGTGGTTTTCTTCGATATCTAATCCACTTTATCGGGGGAATCGTATTCTTTGCTTCTTATGCACCCGAAGGACAGCCTGTATGGCTTTATTCATTACTTTATAATGCAAGTTACATGATACCGGCAATTATTTTGGCAGCGATTGTAACGTCTTTATTGTTCACTACAGCACCGCGTCTTCTTGAGCGTAAATAAAAAATCGCCGTTTTCTCCTTTGTTGGAGGACGGCGATTTTTTTATTTTGTAGAGGTAAGTGATCTTCTTCTAAAGAAAATAGAGGCTGCGATGGAGGCAGCGAGAAATAGGGCTGCAGCTGAAACGAATAATTCATCTCCGCCATTTTTTACTGCAATGCCAATAAATGCCCATATGAAAACTGCGTTGAATGCTATGTCTGCATAATGGTACAAAAAATGAAGAGCAATCGCAGTAGCAAACGTTAGGTAGATAACGGTCCATAAAGGATCACTTAGACCCCACCCAGACCACTCGTGCAACGTCAGGACATAGCTGACGTTTGCAATGGTGGCGACAAAAGTCCAGCCAAGATAGACAGCAATCGGACCTCTTTCGTAAAAATGATTATCTCTTTTAGAGTACGTAAAGTAAATGGTCAATAGCGTGACGAGAAGTAGTACAATGACAACAATCGTCCATTCAAAAAAGCCAAAATGCCAGAGCAGTATCCAAGCAATGTTAAATAGGCAGCTGGTCACAAATAGGACAGCTCTTCGGGTAAATAACGCATGTTCAACTGTTGCTTTGTTTCGCATGAAGCCATACAACCAGATAGCGAGAAGCAGGTAAATAACTGCCCAAATTGAAAATACATAACCTGCTGGTGTAAATAGCACTGGTAAGCTATTTGAAATTTCCCCAGTTGTTTTACCGTTGATAGGCATTATATTCGCAGCTGCATTGACTAGGATAACTGCAATGAGCGAAAAAATCATAATCATAATTCTAAACATATTTAAATCCTCCTACTGAACAGTATACAGAGGAATGGGAGAACCTGCGAAGGAAAGTATGAACCTTCCGTCACAATTGTAATATTTCGCTTCCCGAATATTCATGTTATAATCAAGAGGTGTTTTTGGAAAATTTAGAATGAATCAGGGGGAATTATAATGACGCAAAAAATGTATTCAGAAGTGTGGGATCTTGATGTGTTTTTTAAAGGTGGAAGTGGATCACAAGAATTGCGAACACACTTGGATAATCTGAAAGAAAGTCTCAGTTCATTAGAAGAAACGGCATCTGCATTTCTAGTTCCTAAGTCAGCAGATGTAGCAAAAGAAGTGTCAATTCTAATTGAATCCCTGAAAGAGGTTGCACTTAATCTGTCGCAAGCAGGCGCTGTTATCGGGTGTTTCCTTGCGGCAGATACAACAGATAAAAAAGCATTACAACTGCAAGGTGAAACGGGCGCACTTGGGGCACGCTTTTCTACGGTCGGGCTTAAAATTAGGCAAACACTTGCAAAAGCGGATGAGGATACATGGAATGGGTTAATCGAGTCGGACGAACTCAAAGAGTTTGCATTTGTACTGAACGAGTGGCGTGAAGAAGTCGAATTGAAACTATCCGAACAGGAAGAGAGTTTAATTACCTCACTAAGCGTCGACGGCTATCATGGCTGGGGGCAGTTATACGACATGCTCGTCGGCGATATAAAAATAAAAATTGAATTGGCTGGGGAGCAAAAAGAACTTTCTGTAGGCCAGGCGAATAACCTAAGTTCACATGAAGATGCAAACGTACGAAAAAGCTCATTTGAGGCATTGGAAGAAGCTTGGGAAGGGAAAGAAGATTTCTTTGCATCGGCTTTAAATCACATTGCTGGCTTTAGACTGGAAGTTTACAAAAAACGAGGCTGGAATTCGGTATTAAAAGAACCTCTTCTTCGTAATCGGATGAGTGAAGAAACACTTGATGCGATGTGGGGAGCAATTGGTGCAAATAAAGCGCCGTTTGTCGAATACTTAAAGGTGAAGGCGAGAATGCTAGGTACTGAAAAGATGAACTGGTATGATATTGATGCACCAGTAACAGCATCGACAAAAAAGATGTCCTATCAAGAAGGCGCAGAATTTATCTTAAAGCATTTTGGTGAATTTGGACCAGAGTTAGAAGCGTTTTCCCGTCAGGCTTTTGAAGATAGCTGGATTGAGGCGGAAGACCGTCCGAATAAACGTCCCGGCGGTTTCTGTACGGGTATGCCGGTGTCCGAACAGTCCCGTATATTCATGACCTATAGTGGCACCATGTCAAATGTTGCAACACTTGCCCATGAGCTAGGCCACGCGTTTCATTCATACGCGCTGCGCCCCGTCCATTGGATGAATCGTCAATATGCGATGGGAGTAGCTGAAACAGCATCGACATTCGCGGAGATGATTGTCGCAGATGCTGCAGTGAAAGCCGCGGAAACGAAGGATGAAAAAATTGCGTTGCTGGAAGACAAAATTCAACGTAGTGTAGCATTCTTTATGAATATCCATGCAAGATTTCTTTTCGAAACAAGGTTCTATGAAGAACGCAAAAATGGTATTGTGCCGGCAGCTAGATTGAACGAATTAATGGCAGAAGCACAACAAGAAGCATACGGGGATGCTCTTGATACAGTTCATCCGCATTTCTGGGCTTCGAAACTCCATTTCTATATTACGGGTGTGCAATTCTATAACTTCCCGTATACGTTTGGTTATTTGTTCTCCTTGAGCATTTATGCGAAAGCTTTAGAAGACGGCGCAGGATTTGAACAGAAATATATGGCGCTTTTGCGGGACACTGCAGTTATGAGTGTTGAAGATCTTGCGATGAAACACCTTGGTGAGGATATTACAAAACAAGAGTTCTGGGCAAAAGGCGTAGCACTATGCGTGAAAGATGTAGAGGAGTTCTTGGAACTTACTTCGGTAAAAGGGTGAATATGAATTGATTTTGCTTGAAGGGCAAACTTGTTACTTACGAATATTGACGGAGGAAGACGCCTCTATCTTTACAAAATTGCTGAAGGCTAATATTGAATATTGGTCTATTTTCGAACCGCGGCATGAAAGCAGTTATTTTACTGTAGCAGTCCAAAGGGAGAAAATCAGGGAGTCGATTTATCAAATGAGGGACCGCAGAGAGTATAACTTCGGAATCTTTGAGTCGGCCACCAGTAAGCTGATTGGCCATATCTCGCTTTACAGCATCAAAAGACTCCCTTTTTCCAGCGGTTTTGTAGGCTATTCAATCGATGAACGTGAAACGGGCAGGGGTATTGGCACGGAAGCAGTCAACCTTGTCACTAAATTTGCTTTCGAGAAAATCGCCTTACATCGGGTAGAGGCCTATGTGTCTCCCCGTAATGGCGGCTCGTTAAAAGTTCTGGAGAAGTCCGGATACCTCCAAGAAGGACTGTTGCGCAAACTTCTATACATTAACGGTGTTTGGGAAGATCATTATATTTACGCAATAGTGGAGGATGATTTTTGAAAGGGTAAGAGCGCATTGCGGAGATTATCAGCTAAAATAAAAAGCCGGTTCCTGTAAAAAAGGAATCGGCTTTTGTATATTTCCCGGGAAATAGGTCGAATTTATTTTACGGTATTAAATTTGTAGCCGTCAACAATTGTATCGAGTTTTCCAGTATCAGGGTGGACAACAAGTCCATGGACAGCTACTTTTTTATCCATAAGGGGATGATTCCGTACAGCATCGACACTCATCTTGACGCTTTCAATCACATCACCAAACCCATGCAGCCAATCTTCCATATCGACACCCGAATACTTAAGCGTTTTAAAAATGTTTTCATCAATCCCGCGATGGACCATTTTTTCTATAATACGCTCTGTATCGACAGCGCTCATTCCACAATCGTGATGTCCAACAATGTAAACTTCATCGGCCTGCAGTTCGTAAACTGCCACTAGTAGGCTTCTCATAATACCACCGAATGGATGTGTGACAACTGCGCCGGCACTTTTAATGATTTTCGCGTCGCCATTTTTTAAGTTCATCGCCTTAGGCAATAATTCAGTCAGCCTTGTATCCATACAAGTCAGAACTACAATTCGTTTGTCGGGAAATTTTGTTGTTGCGTACTGTTCATACTTTTTTTCGGTTACGAATGTTTCATTAAACTTAAGGATTTCTGAAAGAATTGTCATCATATACTCCCATTCTGTAAGTTTTTATTTATCCCGCCTTAACGAGAAATTCAAGATTTGAAGGAAAGCAGAATAATCAGTGGTGAATGAAACCCATTGATTTTTTAGTTTGGTTTTATCATACTAGAAAATATATAAAAAGAAAAGAGTTGCCGAGAGGCAACTCTTAGAATTTCGTATCTGGTTTTGGATCAATTGTAGAAGCGTCAGCAGATGGCATAGCTGAAGAAAGATAGTGCATTGTGAACGTTGCTGCCATACCGAGACAAACTGCGAAACCGATAACTGTAGTGAACATCAAGCCCATATATATGACCCCTCTCGACTATGATAATTTGATACTGTCTTCATTATACAATAAAAAACCAAAAGTTTTAAGGGTTTCATAAAATGTTTTTAGTAATTGTGACGTTTCTTAGAAAGCCCAGTTACCTTTGCGGAATACTGGCTCTGTTGAACCATCGTCATGTATCCCATCAATATCCATATTATCAGAACCAACCATGAAGTCAACGTGAGTAATAGATTGGTTCAAACCATTTTCCACTAACTCTTCACGTGACATTGTTTTGCCGCCTTCAATACAAAATGCATACGCACTCCCAAGCGCAAAGTGATTCGAAGCATTTTCGTCGAACAGTGTATTATAGAAGAGCAAACCTGATTGTGAAATCGGTGATGCATGGGGAACAAGGGCGACTTCACCAAGATGTTTTGCGCCTTCATCGGTATCAATCAGACGTTGTAGGACGTCTTGCCCCTGTTCGGCGGATACGTCAGCAACTCGTCCATTTTCAAATGTAATTTTGAAGTTATCGATGATATTGCCGCCGTAGCTTAATGGTTTAGTACTTGATACATAGCCATTGACACCCGTTTTCAAAGGAACAGTGAATACTTCTTCCGTTGGCATATTCGCCATGAAAGTGTGTCCCTTTTCATTGACGCTACCAGCTCCGCACCATAAGTGGCCTTCTGGCAATTCAACGATAAGGTCAGTGCCAGGCGCTTTATAATGAAGTTTGCGATATCTTTTTTCATTCAAGTAGTCAACTTTAGCATGCAAATTATTATCATGGTTAACCCATTCTTGTACAGGGTCTTGCTTGTCTGTACGGACTGCTTTGAATATAGCAGTCCAAAGCGCAGTAACCTGTTCTTCTTCCGATAAATCCGGGAACACTTTAGCTGCCCATGCTTTGGAAGGAGCAGCTATTACAGTCCAACTGATTTTATCAGACTGTACGTACTGACGATATTTGTCGAGTGCAATACCCGTGGCTTTTTGGGAATCTCCAATGCGCGTTGAATCGATGCCGTTTAATAGGTCGGGGCTTTGGGAAACGATGCTCATGAATGCAGCCCCTTTTTCCGCAAGTTGTTCGCGCTCCATTACTTTCCATTCAGGGAATTCGGAAAAAGAGTCGGCAGGCGCTTTTTCGAAACGAAGTCGGGAAACAGTATCATCAGACCAATCTACAAATACTTGACGCGCACCTGCATCGTACGCATTTTCGGTGACGAGACGGACGAATTCTGCAGTTTCAGTAGACGCGCTGATGTAAAGGTATTGGTTAGGTTGAATGTTGACCCCAACCTGCACTGCAAGTTTAGCGTAGCGGGATAGTTGTTTTTCAAAAGTGGACATGAATAATTACTCCTTTCTTTATCTTCTTAATAGTACCAATTTAATAGCCCTGCCTGCAACGTCGAATATAATAGACGAAATGTGACGTTATGGAAAATCTCAACTATTTAATACTTCACCTCTTCTAAAGAATAGTCTTAAGATGCCGAAATAAGAAGAAGAATGGAATATTTGGAGGGTCAACTATGGATTTATCAACAGTAATTGGTCTAGTATTAGGGTTTGTAGCACTTCTTGTCGGTATGACGATGAAAGGTGTCCCGGTAGATAGCTTATTTAATATGGCAGCTATACTAATAATAATTGTAGGAACGCTTGCAGCTGTTATCATTGCATTTCCAATGAATGAGTTAAAACGTGTACCTAAATTATTTGGCGTGCTTTTTAAAGAACAAAAACTTGCTTCCGACTCTGACATCATACGTATGTTTTCAGGGTGGGCAGACATTGCACGTCGCGAAGGATTATTATCACTTGAAGCTAAAACTGACGAAATAAATGACCCGTTTTTGAAAAATGGTTTGGGCCTCGCAATTGATGGACAAAACGCCGATTATATTCGTGATGTGCTAAGTGAAGAAGTGGAAGCTATGGAAGACCGGCATTCCGCGGGAGCACAAATATTCTCTCAGGCGGGAACGTATGCCCCTACACTTGGAGTATTGGGAGCGGTGGTAGGTCTGATTGCTGCACTTGGTAATTTGAATGACATTGATGCACTCGGCCATGCCATTTCCGCAGCTTTCATAGCAACGCTACTTGGTATTTTTACGGGTTATGTACTCTGGCACCCATTTGCGAATAAATTAAAACGTAAATCACACGAAGAGGTAAGACAGAAGAAAATGATGATCGAAGGGGTTCTTTCAGTTCTTGAAGGAGAGGCGCCGCGCGTCATTGAGCAGAAACTTTCTTCCTACCTATCCGCGGAAGAACGTCGAAAACTGTCTACAGCGAATTCAGCGGATAAGGGGGATGGCCAGGTTGTCGAAGAGACGTAAGAGAAAAAAGGATGATCACCATATAGATGAATCTTGGCTTTTGCCATACTCCGACCTTATGACTCTTCTTCTCGCGTTATTTATCGTGCTGTTTGCCTCAAGTTCGGTAGATGAAGTCAAACTAAAACAGATGTCAGCTGTGTTCAGTGAAATATTTGACAGCGGGCAAGGCGTGATGGACAATGCAGCGCCTACAACAGTCCCGATACCGAAAGATTCAGTTGGTTCCAACGATGAGAATGCATCCTATTTAGAAGATCAGAAGTCGCTTGGTGAAATACAGGACAGAGTTGATGACTATATTGCAGTTAACGAATTGGAGAATCAGTTTGAAACAAAACTGACGGATGAAGGACTGTTGGTAACGATTAGGGATAGTATCCTCTTTAGTCCGGGGAGGGCGGATATTAAGCCGGAATACAAAGGGGTTGCAGATGATATTGCGGACCTTCTTGTTTTTGACCCTCCTCGTCAAATCGTCGTTACTGGTCATACGGATAATGTTCCAATCGGAAATGCACAATTTCAATCAAACTGGGAGCTCAGCGTAATGAGAGCTGTTAACTTTTTGAAAAGTATTGTGAGAAATGAAGAAATCAATCCACTTTTATTCAGTGCTAAAGGATACGGCGAGTTTCAGCCGATCGAATCGAATGGAACAGCTGAAGGACGAAGCAAAAATCGTCGGGTAGAAGTACTTATCCAGCCACTTGTCTTAGAAGATGGGACAGCAGTTGAATAAAAAAAGATTCGCCGGTTAATTCAACCCGGTGAATCTTTTTTTATTGTCATTTTCGTAGTGTACCAAGTTCTGCTGCAATTGCTTGCATTTCATTTGGTGTAATCGTATCCCGTTTCATAACCATTTTATACATATAATGCAAATCTTCATATTTAGAAGTACTGAAATTCTCCGCTTTTAATGCAGCTGAATTAACCATACGAAGTTTTTCTGTAATCTTCTCAATCATATAGATCACATTTTCTGATGTCGGGTTAGATAAATCCATAGTTTTGTCCACCTTCCATTGCTCTTTTGGACTTATCATTTCACTATTCTCCCGAACTGTCAAATTGAAGAACAAAAGTGGAAGTGGCTATTCAGCCAAGATCAGTAAGTAAACTGCAGTTGAATTCCTTCACACAGTACGAGATTTCATAATTACCTAGACAACAGTAGATTATCCTCGTTTTGCGGCTTCCCTTTCTTCTTTGAGTTTTGCATTGAAACGTTTTGTTTCAAAGACGATGACACCGGACAATCCGAGAAGCCCAATTAAGTTCGGTATTGCCATCAGCCCATTCATGACGTCTGCGAACAACCAAACTGCATCAAGAGTCGCGGTAGCTCCTATAAAGATGACTGCAATAAATACGATGCGGTAGTAAATCAAAACCGTTGGATTCGGGAACAAGTATTGGAAACATTTCTCTCCGTAATAGGCCCATCCGAAAATTGTAGATGTCGCAAAGAATATCAATCCAATTGCAACAACAATCGGTCCTGCGTTTCCAAGAAACTCACCGAACGCTGCAGCTGTAAGAGAACCGGCTTCAATGCTCTTGTCTTTCCACATACCCGACATGACGATAGTTACTCCGGTAATTGAACAGATAACTAGGGTATCGAATAATACTTGTGTCATGGAAACGAGTGCTTGACGACCTGGTAAGTCTGTTCTAGCTGCAGCAGCAGCAATTGGAGCAGACCCAAGACCTGCCTCGTTGGAGAAGAGCCCGCGTGCAACCCCGAAACGGATGGCCGCACCGATTGCGCCCCCAACAGCCGCTTCACCAGTAAACGCAAATTTGAATATCGTTGCAAAAGCTTCTGGAATCAAGTTGAAGTTCAAAATCATTACGATTAAACCTGCGATTAAATAGAAACCTGCCATAACCGGGACGAAAAACGATGTAACCTTACCGATCGTTTTAATGCCTCCAATAATAACCATTCCACCTAGAACGACAAGAATGGCTCCTGTAATCCAATGCGGAACATTAAACGTTGAATTCAAGACATCGGCAACTGCCTTCGATTGTGTTCCGTTACCAATCCCGAATGCTGCAATCGCGCCAAAAATAGCGAATAAGACGCCGAGCCATTTCATTTTCAGACCGTGTTCAAGATAGTACATTGGTCCGCCAGCCATTTGTCCATTGGCATCCTTGACCCTATATTTAACTGCAAGAATTGCTTCTCCGTATTTTGTAGCCATTCCGAAGAATCCGGCCATCCACATCCAGAACACTGCGCCCGGTCCGCCGAAGTAAATTGCTGTCGCAACTCCGACGATATTCCCAACACCGACTGTGGCCGCCATCGCTGTCATAAGTGCCTGGAAGTGTGAAATATCACCTTCCGATGTTTTATCCTGATTTCTTGAGAAAACGAGTTTTAGTGCATAAGGTAACATACGTATTTGAATAAGTCCTAGTCTTACTGTTAAAAAGATCCCCGTTCCAACGAGAAGAATAAGCAAAGGCGGTCCCCAAATAAATCCGCTGGCCTTATCCAAAAAAGTAGTTAATCCATCCATCCCATTACCCCCAGTTGATATGTTTTAGGTGCAACATTAATTTGCATAGTATTCGTTGATACCTCACATCCTCTCAATCTCTAAATTTCCCTACCGTTATTGTTAATATTCCGAAAATTTACGGCATTCGTCAAGCTTTATTTTTATAGTTCCGACAACTTGTTTGTTTTTCTTTCTTGTGGGGTATAATTGTATATGCGAAAGAGTTTGAAATGGAGGGTTTATAATGGGTAATAGCAAATTTGGCAAATTTATTATCTTTGGTGCACTTACAGGTGCGATTGTAAGCATGTTCGATCGGAGTACAAGAAATCAACTAGTCAAGAAATCAAACGACTATATAACGGAAATGAAATTTTATTCGAAAAATCCTGATGTGCTCAAATGGAAACTGGAGGAGAAGAAAGATAAATATCAGTCGGTCTTCAAGCAACTATCGGGTGATGCATCTTATATTAAGGAGCAGGTAGAAGAGTTGAAAACATTAACACCACAAGTAAAAGATTTAGTCATGGATACGAAGGATGCGTTTGTTGAGTCGAAAGATGAATACAAGTCAATTGTCAGTGAAACTCCATCGGAGGATAATATTGATTCAAAAAAGTGAAAAGTGTTGAAAGGGGTGACGAAAGTTTGAAGGATAATGATCGTTCAACACCTACGCCAATCCCAAGAGCAAAGGCTGGGAAGCAAAAGAAGAAAACAGATGGCTTTATGGCAGATACTGCAGCCATGAAATTTTTAGATGATGTAAAAGAAGGCGACCTTGAAGAATTCGATGTCACGACAAAAACTGGATTTTTGAAAGAACTTCTTGTCCGGATAAAAAAAGTCGATGTAACGGGCCTTGGCTCGCAACTCGCTTTCTTTTTCCTGTTGTCATTATTTCCTCTATTAATCTTTATAATGACGCTTCTTCCTTTTTTAAATCTTGATCAGGCAGAAATTTTCTTGTTGATTAGAGATTATGCGCCTGAGAGTGTTGCTATGCTTATTGAAGATACACTAAGTGATATTTTAAAAAACCGAAATGGTGGCTTATTGTCAATTGGTGCGCTTGCAACAGTGTGGTCAGCATCTAAAGGTATGAATGCTCTTACTAAAGCTTTGAACCGTTCCTATTTTACAGAAGAATCACGTTCATTCGTAGTTGCTCGGGGGATGTCAGTCGTCTTTACAGTTTTGCTCATAGCCGTCCTAGTAGTAGCCCTTGTATTACCAGTGTTTGGACAGCAGATTGGCGTACTAGTATTCTCTTATATGGGACTTGAAGAAGGATTCATCACTTTGTGGAGCAATTTGCGCTGGATCGTTCCGCCTGTACTAATCTTCTTCGTATTTTCGCTGATTTATTGGCTGGTACCTAACTTGAAGATTCACTTTATAAGTGTGCTACCAGGAGCGCTATTTGCTACGGTAGGCTGGATTCTGACATCACTTGGTTTCTCCTACTATGTCAGTAACTTCGGAAGCTATTCGAGTACATATGGTAGTATTGGAGCGATTATTGTATTAATGATGTGGTTATATTTCTCAGCTATCATTTTGATACTTGGCGGACAGCTAAATGCCGTCACATTTGAAAGGACTCAGTTGAAAAGAGCAAAAGCAAAAAGCAATGCAGTCATGTAATATGACGGCATTGCTTTTGTTCAATTGAAATACAAAATAACTTACTCGATGCGATTCAGCATCCGAAGACCGTTTAATATAACAAGTATGGTGCTTCCTTCGTGTCCAATGACGCCGAGAGGAAGATCGACGACTTGCAGAAAGTTGGAGACGATGAGTACCATGATGACTGTGATGGAGAAGAAGACATTCTGTTTCACGATTCGCTGCATTTTACGAGATAGCTTGATTGCATAAGAGATACGCCTCAAGTCATTTTGCATCAGAACAATGTCTGCAGTTTCAAGCGCGACGTCGGTACCTTCACCCATTGCAATGCCTGATGTTGCAGTAGCGAGGGCGGGTGCATCGTTAATACCATCTCCGACCATTCCTACGTTTTTATATTCAATCAGAAGACGTTTCAAATGATTGACTTTCATCTCTGGCAAGCATTCTGCGACGTATGAATCAAGTCCGGCTTCTTTCGCAATAGCTGCAGCCGTTTTTTCATTATCACCTGTTAGCATGATTGTTAAAATACCTGTCTGCTTTAACTGTTTGATAGCCTCAACCGCTTCAGAACGCAAGGTATCTTTCAGTGCAACAATGGCTACAATCCCTTTATCATCTTTCATGAAGATGACTGTTTTACCTTCTTCTGCTAGCGATAAAGCAATACCATCCTGAAATTGTTCCGCTATTTCTGTTCCGACAAAACGTGGATTTCCTACAAGCAATTCTTGCTTATCAACAAGTGCCCTGATGCCATGGCCAGGCACATCTTCAATTTGAAGATTTCGCTTCAAGGTTACACCATTATCGATGGCGTAATTTGTAATCGCAATAGCAAGCGGATGATTCGATTGGGACTCTATACTTGCAAGAACCGTCAATGTTTCGTCTGCCGCTGCATCTTTACGTACATGGAAGTCTGTAACAACCGGTTTACCATTCGTCAATGTCCCGGTCTTGTCAAAAGCAATCATCTTGAGGGAACCAAGATGTTCAAGATGAACACCTCCCTTGAACAGGATTCCTTTTCTTGCTCCGTTTGAGACTGAAGCAAGAGTTGCCGGCATGATAGATGCAACCAGCGCACATGGTGAGGCAACAACGAGCAGGACGATAGCACGATAGAATGTAGTCGTCCACTCCCATCCGAACAAATAATGAGGCAGGATCATCATAACTAATACTGCAATGAGTACAACTTTTACATAAGTTCCTTCGAACCGTTCGATAAATTGCTGTGAAGGTGATTTCTCACTTTGTGCACTTTGAACGAGTGTAATAATTTTCTGGAAAAGTGTTTCGGAACTAGGCTTTGTCATTTTCATTTGAATTGCACCGCTCAAATTGACAGTACCGGCAAATAATTCGTCGCCAATGTCTTTTGTAACAGGAATCGATTCTCCATTAATAGCAGACATATCGATGGAGGAGGTACCGAAAGTGATACTTCCGTCGACTGGAACCCGTTCGCCTGGCTTAACAAGCAGGATTGACCCTAACGTTAGGGAGGAGGTAGGCACTTTGATTTCCATGCCATCTTCTTGAATGAGCCATGCTTCTTCAGGTTGTAAGGCCATAAGTGACGAAATTTCCTTATGGCTTTTATTCAACGTGTAGGTTTCAAGGGCGCCACTGAGCGCAAAGATGAAAATTAGAATTGCCCCTTCAGCCCAATAACCGATTAAGGCAGAACCGATTGCAGCGAAAATCATAAGCATTTCCACATTCAGTTCTTTGTGTTTAATCGTTTCTTCAATTCCTTCTTTCGCTTTGGCAAAACCGCCGATTAAAAAGGCGATGATGTAAAGGGGAACAGAAAGTGTTTCAATCCCGTTTGCACCACTAAACCAAGCGATGGCAATAAGCGTGCCAGACAGGATAGCTGCAATTAATTCTATGTGCACTCGCCAATCTAAAGGATTTTTCTGCTGATGTTCAGTGATAGTAGTCATAGTTTCTTCCTCCTAATTGAGAATGATAGTCAATTTCAAATTGCTGAATAAAATATGAAAGTCGGTTCCTATGGCAGGAGCCGACTAATTAAATATAGATGATATTGATTATCACATTGTAATTATTATTGTTAATAGTATAGCATGTTGATAGGGGAAGTGACACTGCTTTGCTTACAGGGGGGAGAAAAAAGTGGCTGGTCGTAGGTTTTTGGTAGGCTGTCAAATAGTTACCATCAAGTGAAAAAGCACCTTCTCCCGGTAACTTTCTCCGAAAAAAGGTGCCTGACTTATTTAGCTGAATACTTTCTCTTTGAACTGAGCTAACTTTTCAAGAGATGACTTATCTACATCGGCATGCAAACTGTTGCCATGCGAGTCCATTGTTACGACTGCAGTGAAGTCTTTAACGCGCAGATGCCACATCGCTTCGGGAATACCGAATTGAAGGAGGTCAACGCCTTCGACAGCTTTGATACAGTCCGCATAGTATTGCGCTGCGCCTCCGATGGCGTTCAAGTAGACTCCCCCGTGCTCTTCGAGTGCAGCAAGCGTTTTCGGACCCATACCGCCTTTTCCAATGACGGCGCGAATACCGAACTTTTTCATGATGTCGCCTTGATATGGTTCTTCTCGAATGGAAGTCGTCGGCCCGGCAGCTTTGATTTCATAACCGCCGTCTTCATCTTTCATCACGACTGGGCCGCAGTGGTAAATGATTTGTCCGTCAAGATCGATAGGCGAGTCATTTTCAGATAAGTATTTATGGATAGCATCGCGTCCTGTATACATCATCCCACTAATTTTGACAACATCGCCTACATTTAAATCACGGATTTGTTCTTCTGAAATTGGGGCAGTGAGCTCGACTGTGCGAGCAGATTGCTTAACTTCATCTTGAATGTTGTCTTGTTGTGAGAAAGCAATTTTTTCGCCATCATCATAATGCCAGTTCATAATTTCACCAGATTTAGGATTGATATCGACGGCCATGCGGCGGTATGCCCAGCAGTTATATGCTACGGAAACATAGAAGCTCGCGGGAATACGGTGCATGACACCGACTTTACAGCCAAGAAGGGTAACTTCGCCACCAAATCCCATTGTTCCGATGCCAAGTTTGTTTGCTGTTTCCAAGACATATTTCTCAAGATCCGCAAGTTTTGGATTCGGATTCAGGTCGTCCACTTCACGGAAAAGCTGTTCTTTCGCAAGCTCGTAACCTGAAGCACGATCTCCGCCGATGCCAACGCCGATGAAGCCCGCGGAACAGCCTTGTCCTTGTGCTTGATAGACTGAGTGTAAAATACATTTACGAATACCATCAAGATCGCGTCCGGCACGACCAAGTCCGTCAAGTTCCGCCGGAAGACTGTATTGAATATTTTTGTTTTCACAGCCTCCGCCTTTTAAAATAAGTTTCACTTCGATATGATCTTGTTCCCATTGCTCAAACTTTACGACAGGAACACCTTCACCAAGGTTATCTCCGCTATTGTCGCCTGTAAGCGAGTCAACAGAGTTAGGACGGAGTTTGGTGTCCTTGGTAGCTTTCACGATGGCACGTTTTATAGCGGCTTTTATTTCAATTTGGTTGACCCCGACAGGAGTTTTTATTTTGAACGTCGGCATACCTGTATCTTGGCAGATTGGAGAAACCTTTTCGTCAGCCATATTGATATTTTTTGCAATCGTATCAAGACTCATAGCTGAACGCGTACCGGCGTCTTCCTGCTCTTTTGCTGCAAGAATTTTTCGGCGTACGTCTTTTGGAAGATTTGTGGATGTTTCGCAAATGAGATCATACATACTTTTTTCTATTTGTTCTATGTACATTCTCGCTTTCCCCCTACATATACACTGTTATTTGTCTGTTTTTATTTTTTCCATTTGTTCTTCAAGGTCGTCGAGCATGCTGATCAGTTGGTCGATTTCTTGCAGGTCCGCTGTTTCGGGTTCAATTGTATCGAGCGTCTCAAGGAATTGATGAAGCCGTGTTTTCAAACCTTCGACATGCCCTTTATTTTGTGCTTTTTCCAATCCGTACACCTCTTTTCATTAGTGTAATCGTAAACGAAAAAACGGAAATTATCAATGAAGCAGAATAGAACTTTGGAATTAATTGAAAATAGTTTTAACGGAATCTTTACAATACAAAGTTAATATGATATGATTCATTTAATCAAACGAAAGGGAGGGTGCAGCAAGGACAATAAAACCGAAAACTAAGGAGGTTGGGGACTTTAAATATAAAAGAAAAACTCAACTTTTGAACAGTGGAGGTGAAGTCCCAAATAGTAAAATATAGTGTCAAGTACTAGATTCGGCAAATAGAAATGAAGAAGAGCTGATAACAGTCATGCAGCGAAGATGAAGAGAAAGAATTTAAGAAGGAGGGGATTCGTAAGTGTCCGATGGCGATATGCCAGGAGACGAATACGACTTATGCAGATGGAAATGGAAAGTGAAGATTCAATTCATACATAAAGGCCCAACCGTAATCTGACAATCAGATATGGATGGGCCTTTATGATTTTTAAGGTATCGTGTTTCATCGCTCAGTTATGCTAAAATCATAAAAGGAACTTTAATGTAGGGAGCGGTAGAAGCATGAGTACATTTTCACAAGTTGAAAAAAGACGTTTTTGGATACTTGTCATCATCGTATCGATTTCAGGATTTTCGCAAGGAATGCTGTTGCCGCTTATTTCAGCGATCTTCGAGAAAGATGGTATTTCAAGTGCAATGAACGGTTTGAATGCCACAGGTTTATACATAGGGACATTACTTATTTCACCGTTCATGGAAGCTCCGCTCCGGCGTTTCGGTTATAAGCCGATTATCATCGGAGGCGGCTTGCTGGTTTTTATATCCCTGCTGTTGTTTCCCATATGGAAAAGTGTCGTCTTTTGGTATATTTTAAGACTTATAATCGGTATCGGGGATCATGCGCTTCATTTTTCCACCCAAACGTGGATTACAAGTTTTTCGCCGCAGCATTCACTAGGCCGCAATATCGCGATTTACGGCGTATCGTTTGGCGTCGGTTTTGCGGCAGGGCCGCTATTCGCTCCACTCGTCAATGTGTTTGAAGGTTTGCCATTCATTGTGTCCGGTGTACTGTGCATGCTCGCATGGTCACTCGTCTTCATGCTGAAAAATGATTATCCGGATATTATTAAAGGAAAGGCTACTGAAGGTCGGTTTTTTTCGCGTTTCAAAGCAACAATGGCTGTTGCTTGGCTCGCTTTTCTAGGCCCGTTTGGATACGGATTCCTAGAATCTTCGCTTAACGCGATGTACCCGGTGTATGCACTTAGAAGCGGTATTGAATTTACATCTGTCTCGATTATTTTAGCCTCCTTCTCTGTAGGAGGAATAATCTCACAGTTGCCTCTTGGAATGTTGTCAGACAAGATCGGGAGGAGCTCAGTCTTTCTTATCGCGCTTGGAGGAGGGGCTATCTCATTTTTCATCGCAAGTACCCTCGAGGTTTCTACAACTGCTGTTATGGCCATGTTTTTCGTTGCGGGACTTTTTGCGGGTTCGATATTTTCACTTGGCATTTCGTATATGTCCGATTTAACGCCGAAGCATCTGCTGCCCACAGGGAACTTACTATGCGGAATTTTCTTTAGTCTAGGCAGTTTGACAGGTCCATTTCTTGGCGGTCTCTTTCTTGAATTTGAGGCAGGATTCAGTTTTTTACTATTGATTTCACTGTTTTTAGCTGTGTTGTTCATTGTATCTTTTATCGGCAAGTTGAAACAGCGCCCGACTGTGGCATAAGAAAAAGCGTCCAAATTGCGGACGCTTTTGTACTAAACAGGAAATAAAAAAGTTCTCGTAGTGTGGATAAGTTAAGCGATGGAGATTTGTTGTCTAGCTTCAGCCGCCAGCCGATCGGAGCCCCACAGGATGTGGGTCACGTAGCAGGGAGGGATTGAACTGCATCCCTCCTTGTTGCCGCAGGACGCGGCGTACTTAGGCTAGGTTCCTTGAAAGCAATCCAGCTAGGGAGGGATTGAACTGCATCCCTCCTTGTTGCCGCAGGACGCGGCGTACTTAGGCTAGGTTCCTTGAAAGCAATCCAGCTAGGAAGGATTGAACTGCATCCTTTCCGGGCAAAGAACGCCACGTCGTGCCTGCAAGGATGCAGGTATGCAGTCGTTGCGACAGGACGTCGCGATCTTAGACTGCCTTCATTTATCGACTTATGCCTTTCGCGTCTAGCAAGCGCCTTACGCTTTTCGGATTACCTCAATATCGAGTTGACGTTTTCGTATTCTAAAACAAGATCGTCAAGTGATTGGAAAGTGTAACCTGCTTTCTTAGCGTCTTGGATAAAGGAGGGTAAAGCCTGTGCATTATCAGGTGAAACCGTATGCATTAAAATAACGGCTCCGGGATGTAGCTGCTTCATCAGTTCTCCGTATGCGAAGTCACGGCCTTTGGGTTTATCGGCGTACCAATCAATGAATGCAACCGACCAGAAGATATGCCTGTATCCGAGTTCGTTTCCTTTGGCGAGGACCTTGTCGTTGAACACACCTTCAGGAGGCCTTGTGTAATATGTCCGTTTGAGTCCAGTCACTTCATTCAACAGTTTGTCGAATTTGGTCCATTCCTCTTCCATCCTCTGTGCGGAAAGATTAGCCAGATTCGGGTGCCCATAAGTGTGGTTGCCGATTCCGTGGCCTTCAGCAATCATTCGCTTGACAAGGGGCAGGGCGCTTTTCAAATAATGCCCTGTGAGAAAGAAAGTTGCGGGAGCGTCTTCTTTTTTCAGTGTATCTAAAATGCTTTCCGTATAGCCATTTTCATAGCCGTTATCAAAAGTCAAATAGACAACTTTTTCATCAGGCTTACCTTTATAAATGGCCCCGTGTTTGTCGAGCATTGAATCAAGTGCAGCGCCGGCACTAGGGGGAACGCCCCCGGTAGCTTTTTTAAAGCCCCAATGAAATTCCTCCGCCTTAGCTGAAAATGGATTCAAAACAAAGCCTATCATTACGATAAAAGCCGCCAATAAAATACCCAGACCATGTTTTTTAATCATTAAAAACGCACCTTTCCTTTTTGGGTAGGATGCGCAGATGAAATCGAATTATACGTCTTTTTTATATAAGTCTTTCAAGGCGGATTCCAGTGTAGGATATCTGAATTCAAATCCATTGTTCAGTAACTTTTCTGGTAGGACATGCTGCCCTTCGAGAACGAGTGTACTTTTTTTGCCAAGCACAGCTTTCATTACGAATGGAGGGACTGGAATCCAGTGTGGCCTATTCAGAACTGAACCGATTGTTTGACCGAAGTATTTCATCCTTTTTGGAAATGGTGCAGTGACGTTTACAGGTCCATTTAAACTCTTGTTGTCGAGTGCATACCCAATTGCGCGTGCGACATCCTCGATGTGTACCCAAGATATCCATTGACGGCCCGAACCGACTGTCCCTCCTGCAAATAACTTGTATGGCAGTACCATCAGCGGCAATGCTCCATCATCTATCCCGAGAATGACACCGAATCTCATGAAAACTGTACGTATACCTTCTGATTCCACTGATGCCGCTTTCTTTTCCCAATCCGCAACAGTATGACCAAGAAAGTCGTCCGCATAATTCGGAGTTACTTCTGTATAGACATTGTCTTCTGATGCTGGATAGATGCCAATCGCACTAGCATTGACAAGAACAGAAGGTTTTGTTTGTAAGGCGGAAATGATTCGCAACAATTCATCAGTCGCTGTCATTCTACTGTCGTAAATTTGTTTGCGATGTTCAGTAGTCCATCGTCCCTCATTGATGGAGACACCGGCAAGATTGACAAAGGCATCGGCGAATACAATTTCATTTTCTGGCATTACGTCTTTTTGGAGCCACTTCACGTATTTTATACGGCCATCAACTTTACTATCTTTTCTTGATAAAATTATAATTTCGTGTCCTTCACTCAATAAAACGGCCGTTAATTTCTGTCCGACAAACCCGGAACCTCCTGCAATGACAATTTTCATTTTACGACACCCCTATTAAGAATCTATACCCTATATTGAAACTAATTAAGCTGAAGCACAAGGACAGAACATGTATACTAGAAGAAAGTAGGGAGGCGTGGAAAAGATGCCTGTTATTACGAAAATAACACAACAGAAAAAAGATATCGAACGATATAATATTTTCCTGGACGAAAAGTATGCATTTAGTGTCCATGAGTCGGTTCTCGTCAAATTCGGCTTATCAAAAGGAATGTCACTTGAAGACTGGTCGATTGACGAAATGGTCTATGAAGACGAGATTCGGAAAGCGTTCAACCGGGCACTCCATTATCTTGGTTTTAGGATGCGTAGCGAGTTTGAAGTGAAGAAAAAACTGTTGGAATTGGGATATGGGGAAGCAATCGTACTGGAAGCCCTTGTGAAATTGAAAAACCTTGGATTCTTAAATGATGAAACCTATTCAGAAGCACTTCTTCAAACACGGAAAAATTCATCCAGTAAAGGTCCAAAGGCAATTCAGCAAGAGATGCAGAAAAAAGGGGTAGGAAAGGAATTACAACTCAAAGTTCTCGAATCCTATTCGGAAGATGAACAGCTCGAAATCGCAACAAAACTTGCTGAGAAGACAGCACATGCAAATCGCTCGGCGGTGCCAGCACAATTAAAACAAAAAATCCAAAATGCCCTGCTTCGGAAAGGCTATTCATTTGAACTTATCAAACAAGCGCTTGCCAACGTCAATTTTGATCGGGAAGAAGATGAATGGACAGTTATCACTGACTCGATTGGAGAAAAGGCTTGGCGACGGTTTAGTCCGAAATTAAGCGGGCGGGACCTAAGAGACAAAGTGAAACAAGCAATGTACCAAAAAGGTATTCCGTTTGATCGAATCAATCAGTTTATAGATAAAAAGGAGAATGAAGAAGATGGAGAATGAAAAAAAATATAGTGCAATGACAGAACATGAACTACGTACAGAAATCGGACGACTGCGTGAAAAAGCACGCAAAGCCGAACAGCTGGGAATTGTGAATGAGTATGCAGTGTATCAGCGGAAAGTAGTGATGGCACAATCTTATCTAATTGACCCGAAAACTATCGAGCCGGGTGAAATTTATAAGATCGAAGGGGACGAAGGTATGTTTTTTCAAGTCGATTACTTGAAAGGTCGCTTTGCTTGGGGTTATCGATTAGGCGGCGAGCGTGCAGATGAGGCTTTGCCAATCGCAATGTTGAAGTCGGTAAAAGAAGGAAGATGAATTAGAAAAGCATCTGGAGCCTAGACGCTGACCTGAGTAGAAAAAACGTATATTATCTTCATAAGAAAAAGGCTATGGGCAGCAATTACCATCCATAGCCTTCGTGTAAACCCTTTTAAATATGTCGTACACTTTTCTACTTGTCTAGCTCCTCGGGGTCACAAGTCATTTTACTGAGGAGGGATTGAACTACATCCCTCCTAGGAGGCAGAAGTACGGCTCCAATCAAACTGCCTTGTGCCTGTCGGGGCAAGATAACGCCTTCCGCTTTTCTTAAGAATTCGGGATGAAGTTAAGTTTCTTATGCAACTTGTCTTCGGAGAAAATCCAGCCTGTATATGAATTGATGACGTTAAGTTCTTTGTCAACGTGTGCGACCGCAACAAAGGGGTAATATCCCTTACTCCGATAACGCAAATCGATTAGGCGTACTTCGCATATGTCACCGATATTTGTGACAGACCATCTGTAGATGGGAGAAAATGAGGTGAAGGCTTTGAGATTTTTGTCGCTCATCGCCACATCGATTTCAGGAGAAGAAGGCATCGGTTCCCGGTCGAACTGGTCGTAAATGTTAACGGATCTTCCGTAAGCGCGTCCAACGTAATGACAAGTTTCGGAAGAAGCAGCAACTTTCCAATGGAAAAATCGCATTGTAGGAGCAATTATAATTTCAATCGCATCGGGCACCGTATTGAAAACTGCTTTCTTTACTGCTGATTTAACCGCAAAACGCAATAAGTAATAAAAGAAGATTACCACATACATTGTTAAAATCGTAACGACCGGATTTGCACCCATTGCCCAAATAATTAGAGCAATAGCATGCATTACAAAAATTACGGGATCGAAGGTATTAATGACGCCGATAGCGACCCACTTATTGGAGAACGGGCGTAATGCCTGTGTTCCATAGGAATTAAAAATGTCGACAAAAACATGCAGAAAGACGGCGAGAAATGCCCAAGCCCAGACATGTATGAAATTGGCTTCAGGGACTATAAGCGACATAAGTACTGTAATGAGAAGCGGCCATAATAACACCGCGGGAATAGAATGTGTGATTCCTCTATGATGCCGTATATAGACCGCATTATTTCTTAGTTTTAATACAGTATCGACATCTGGGATAAGTGAGCCGACAATGACACTAGCTACGACCGCACTCATTGTCGCATTATCGGTTAAAACGACAGGATCCGCCAATGCCAGACCTCCAAGTGCTACACCCATGACAATATGAGTTCCAGTATCCAAATGATCACTCCTTTTGCTTGAACAGTCATGCCAAGCACTGGATTGACTTTTTTTAAGCCATATACATATCAATACCCTTTTATGCTCAATGATAAGCATATGCGATAAGGAGGAAATGATGCAAATAATAGTGAAGAAAGACGAATTTCGCGAAGCTCTTCTTTCTTGGTATCGGCGAGAAAAAAGAGACTTGCCATGGCGGAGAACGTCGAATCCATATTACATTTGGGTATCGGAAGTAATGCTTCAACAAACGAGGGTAGATACGGTTATCCCTTATTATGAGCGCTTTATCGAAAACTTTCCGACGATGGATACACTTGCGGAAGCGGAAGAAAATGATTTATTGAAAATGTGGGAAGGGCTCGGTTACTATTCACGTGTTAGAAACTTACAAGCAGGTGTAAGAGAAGTCGTGTCGAACTACGGCGGAGAAGTACCTTCTAATCGGACAGAGATTTCCACATTAAAAGGCGTTGGTCCGTATACTGCAGGGGCAGTTCTCAGTATTGCCTATGGAGTTCCCGAGCATGCCATAGATGGTAATGTTATGCGCGTCATTTCTAGGTTGCTTCTTATAGAAGAAGATATTGCTATACCGCGTACAAAAAAGATTTTCGAAGCAGTTGTCATGGATTTGATTGACAAAGAAGATCCATCTTCGTTTAATCAAGGACTGATGGAACTTGGGGCGACAATCTGTACACCAAAACCAAGATGTCTTCTGTGTCCGGTTCGAGACTTTTGTTTAGCTTTTCATGAAGGCAGGCAAGAGGGATTACCTGTAAAAACGAAGAAAACGAAGATGAAAATTATACCTGTTGTGTCATTTGCAATTCGAAATCAACAAGGTGAGTGGTTGCTACGGCAAAGACCTGAAAAAGGTTTGCTTGCTAGTATGTGGGAGTTTCCAATGGTTGAGCCGGCGGAAAATAACACACCGCAGGAAATGGCCCGCGAACATTTCAGTATCGAACTAAAGGATGTAGTTGATATACTGTCTTTCAAACACATCTTTTCCCATTTGACATGGGAGATGAAAAGTTTTGAAGCACGGATTGAAAAAGTGGATACAATACCAGCAGGCTATCGTTTTTTCACGCATGAAGAAGTCGAAGCGTTGCCCAAACCTGTTCCGGTATTAAAAATTTGGGATGAACTTAAACAAGGGGGAACAACAAAATGATTGAAAATAAAGTAGCAATGGTGACAGGAAGTTCCAGAGGGTTAGGAAAAGCACTAGCGATTGAATTGGCGAAGCAAGGCTACGATATTGTGGTCAACTATGCAAGGAGTCGTTCTGCAGCTGAAGAAACAGTAAAAGAAATCGAAGCGCTGGGCAGAAGAGCAATTATGATTCGTGCAAATGTTGGTGATGTTAAAAAGCTTCGTACGATGTTTGAAGAAGTGAAAGAGGAGTTCGGACGTTTAGACGTATTTGTATCGAACGCGGCATCAGGCGTTTTGCGTCCAGTTATGGAACTGGAAGAAACACACTGGGACTGGACGATGAACATTAACGCAAAAGCGATGCTATTCGGTGCACAGGAAGCTGCAAAATTGATGGACAAAGGCGGTAAAATCCTCGGAGTAAGTTCGCTGGGCTCTATTCGTTATCTTGAAAATTACACGACAGTTGGCGTTTCAAAAGCCGCAATCGAGTCGATTACACGTTATCTTGCCGTTGAACTGGCACCAATGGGAATTGCGGTTAATACTGTTTCGGGCGGTGCACTTGATACAGAAGCGCTAAAACATTTCCCTAATCGCGAAGAGTTACTTGAGGATGCACGTATTAATACACCTGCGGGCCGCATGGTTGAAATTGATGACATGGTGAAAACGGCGATGTTCCTTATCTCGGACGACTCTGATATGATTCGCGGGCAAACGATTATCGTCGATGGAGGACGTTCAATTTTGTTGTAAAGTTTTCCAATGGAATAAAAAACGTCACTGTGGATATCATAGTTAGCACGGAGGTGAAAATCCATTGGCTAAAAACAACCCGAATCAAACTGATGTGAACCAAGTAAGAAAACAGAACCAAAAATCACAACAACAAAACCAAAATGCGATGACTGAAGAGTACGGTTCCGAAACTGATGTAAATCAGGTTAGGAAACAAAACCAGCAATCACAGCAGAACATGCACAACCAAAACCAAAACCAAAATGCGATGACTGAGGAGTTTGGTTCCGAAACTGATGTAAATCAAGTTAGGAAACAAAACCAACAATCCGAAGCGAACAAAAGAAATGCTTCAGGACAGCGCGCGAATCAGTTCGAAAACGGTTCAAAGTAAGTAAGTGGATGGATACCACCGGCCGGCAGGAGCATTACGCTTCTGCCGGTTTTTTCATACCAATAAATGAAGCCGTGATTGGAAATAAAAGTTGAAAGGTTTCAAATAATACAGTTCTGTTGGTATAATGATGAAATAATAATGGCTTCGAAATTTTCCGGCAACCAAAAGGTGGGTTAATCATGACGATTGCTACAGAAGGGGAAACGATACAAGTACATAGTTATAAACATAATGGTAAGATCCATCGGGTTTGGCAGGAAACTGTAGTGCTGAAAGGAACGCGTAATATTGTCATTGGTGCGAATGAACGGACGCTAGTTACAGAATCGGACGGGCGCACATGGCTGACGCGTGAACCATCCATCTGCTATTTTCACGCAGAACATTGGTTCAATATTATTTGTATGTTAAGAGAAGATGGTGTTTATTATTACATCAACATGAGCTCGCCTTTCGTCTATGATAATAAATCGTTGAAGTACATCGATTATGATCTTGATGTGAAAGTGTTCCCTGATATGAGTTATATGATTCTGGATGAGGATGAGTATGCTGATCATAGGAAACAGATGGGCTACCCCGACGTTATCGACCAGATTTTGCAAAAGAATTTGGATACGTTGCTGGGATGGATTAAACAGCGCAGGGGTCCGTTCGCTCCCGACTTCATTGAAGTGTGGACATCAAGATATGAGTTTTACAAGCAGGTCAAGAACAGTAAGTGAAAAGCCTGATCGTGTCTGCAAGGATGCAGGTATGGTAGTAGGGAGGGATTGAATTACATCCCTCCTTGTTGCGACAGGACGTCGCGATCTTAGACTGCCTTCCTTTGTCACTTATGTCTGTCGCGAAAGATCGCGGCAGGCTTTTTCTATAGGAGGTACAAAGATGGGTGACAGTATAAAGCGCTATATGAAGTTTGTTAAGCCATACAATTGGCTCATTTTACTGACGATACTTATCGGCATTGTGAAATTCGCAATTCCGCTATTCATTCCTCTGTTGATGAAAATTGTCATTGATGACATTATCGGATCGGATACACTTACAGCGGCAGAAATGACGCGGCAATTATTTTATTGGCTTGGCGGGACGGTTCTTGTATTCTTCATCATCCGGCCGCCGGTTGAATATTACCGCCAATATTATGCCCAATATGTGAGCAATAAAATATTGTACGATATCCGGAAAGAATTATATTCGCATCTGCAAAAGCTGAGTCTCAGCTATTATTCAAATACACGGGCGGGCGAAATTATTTCGCGGGTCATAAATGACGTGGAACAAACGAAGAACTTCGTTATGATCGGTCTGATGAATGTCTGGCTTGACCTCGCGACTATCATCATCGCAGTCACTATCATGCTGACAATGGATGTTCCGCTGACATTGGTCACACTCCTTGCATTCCCTTTTTATGCGTACAGTGTGAAGCACTTTTTCGGGAAGCTGCGAGAATTGACGGGGAAGCGTTCCCAAGCACTTGCAGATGTGCAAAGCTACCTGCATGAACGAGTTGCGGGTGTAAGTGTCATTAAAAGTTTTGCGCTTGAAGAAGAGGAGCAAGAACGTTTCAATAAGACGAATGGTAATTTTCTTGAGAAAGCGATTGATCATACAAAATGGAATGCGAAAGCGTTTGCTGTCGTTAATACGATTACCGATGTTGCACCGCTCCTCGTCCTTGCATACGCAGGCTATCAGGTCATCAATAATGATTTGTCTGTCGGAACGATGGTTGCGTTTATCGCCTATATTGACAGGGTGTACAATCCGCTGCGCAGACTTGTCAACGCATCGACCACCCTTACACAGTCTTTTGCGTCAATGGATCGGGTCTTCGATTTGATGGAACAGGAGTATGATATTACAAACAAATCGGGTGCACTTGCACTTCCTCCAATCGAAGGAGAAATTGAATTTGACAATGTAAGCTTTACGTATGAAGAAGAGGGAGAAACGGTCTTGAATGGCATAAATTTCACCGTGAAACCAGGCGAAACAGTCGCATTTGTTGGCATGAGCGGTGGAGGAAAGTCGACAATCGTTGGCCTGATACCTCGTTTCCACGATGTGACAGGCGGTGCAGTACGTGTCGATGGTCATGATTTGCGCGACGTCAATATAAAATCACTGCGCGAACAGATAGGGATTGTTTTGCAAGATACAATATTGTTCAGTGATTCTGTGAAGAGTAATATAATGATGGGGAAATCGGATGCAACAGATGAAGAAGTGATTGCTGCTGCAAAAGCGGCGAATGCACATGATTTCATCGAGTCATTGCCCCTTGGCTACGATACAAAAGTAGGGGAACGCGGGGTTAAATTATCGGGTGGTCAAAAACAGCGAATTGCAATTGCACGTGTTTTTTTGAAAAACCCGCCGCTCCTTATTTTAGATGAAGCAACATCAGCGCTAGATCTTGAAAGTGAAGCGCTTATTCAAGAGTCTCTTGAAAGACTTGCGAATGAGCGAACCACACTTATCGTTGCCCACCGTTTGTCGACAATTACACATGCGGATAAAATTTTTGTCATTGATTCCGGTGAACTCAAGGAAATGGGAACACATGAGCAATTGATGGATTTGCAAGGAATTTACTATGGCCTGTTTCAAGTGCAAATACTTGGAAATTAAGAATCAAGAATGTTGAAGTATTAAATATGTGTGAAAACTGAATCGAGAAATCCTGAAAGCGACGTAGCATAATTTAAGGAAATCTTTACTTCGGCTTATATACCTATATAATAATTAGGTTGGAGTTTAGAGCATTCTATCGCCCATCAGAACGATTGCGAGCAGAATGACAAGGATTTAAAATAGATGGAGGGATTTTCATGGGGAAAATAAAGTCTTGGCCATTAGCCTTGATATTGATTGTAGCCCTTGCGACGATGCTTGGGGCATGTTCATCGTCAGAAGTGGACGATGAGATTGTGCAAGAAAGTGCAAAGAAAATATTAGTTTACGGACATAGCGGAAATTCAGAGTCATTAGACCCGGCTTTAGCGAAGGAAGGGGATTCATTCCATGTTAGTGTCAATATGTATGAGACACTTGTGGATCTTGATGAGCAAGGTGCAACTGTCGTGCCTGGTTTAGCAGAGAAGTGGGAGTCTAGTGATGACGGTTTGACGCATACGTTCAAGTTACGAAAAGATGTTAAATTCCATGATGGCACAGATTTTAATGCAGATGCTGTTGTGAAGAACTTTGAACGCTGGATTAACGGGAATGCAGAAGAGTTCCCTTATTACGGATCGGTATTCGGTGGTTTTAAAGAGGATGAAAATCACCTTATTGAATCAGTGGTGGCTGACAGTGATGATACTGTAACAATTAAGTTAAATCACCCGCAAGCTTCATTCTTAAAAAATCTTACGATGAGCCCATTTTCGATTGTCAGCATGCCGGTATTGGAAGCAGGGGAGGAACAATTAGAAAACATTCCTGTCGGAACGGGGCCTTTCCAATTTGGAGAGGGGAACCCGAATGAAGCAATTACAGTTGTGAGATTCGAAGATTATTGGCAAGAAGGGCTGCCGAATCTTGACAAAGTTATCTTCAAATCAATCCCTAACAACACTGCGCGATTGAATGCATTAATCGCTGGGGATATCGATTTAGCTGATAGTATTAATCCGACAGATCGAATGAAAGTGGCTGACGATGCCGACTTACAATTTATAGAACGTCCACTTATCGACACTCTTTATGAAGATGCTCCATCCATACCTGATGCTGACTCAACGCCACTCTTAGGAGCGACGAAATATTTGTTGGATTTCTTGCCGCAGCCAACAGGTTTTGATAGGTTGTCAAAAGTGAAATTCGAACTACCAATAGAAGAGTGAAAAAGCTATCCGATTAACCGGGGTTCCCTGGTTAGCGGATAGCTTTTTTTCTGTTGGAAATTAAAACCTCTCATACTGTAAATGGCGAACATATGGATAGATTACCGACGCCATACAAGGTCAGCCTAAGTGGATTCAAAGCACTTCTTTCTTTCAATTTAGATCCGGATAATTTTGTGTATCAAGCAGTAGGACTCTGCCATTATAAGAATATATGAAAATAGTATTGCATTTATTCTGTATAATCGTATAATAAAGAACAGAATATTAATTCTGAAAAGTTTAGTTAATTAATTGAGTGATTAAGAAAAAGGGTGATCTGATGGACGAAAGGAAGACGGTTCTCCAAGTAAAAGATTTACAGACGACCTTCTTTACCGATTCTGGGAAAATACCGGCTGTGGATCATATTGACTTTCACTTGAGTGAAGGAGAAATCCTTGGAATTGTCGGAGAATCCGGCTGTGGGAAAAGTGTCACATCCCTATCGATAATGGGACTGGTTCCACAACCTCCCGGGAAAGTTGTCGGAGGAGAAATATTATTTGAGGATAAAGACTTACTAACCATGAATGAAAAACAAATGCGGCAAATTCGTGGAAATGATATTGCGATGATTTTTCAAGAGCCCATGACATCATTGAATCCGTTATTTTCAATTGGCAATCAAATGACGGAAGCGGTACTTATTCACGAAAAAGGCTGGTCCAAGAAAAAGGCTTCAAAGAAAGCGATTGAGATGTTGAAACTCGTTGGGTTACCGCGCGCAGAGGAAATGATGAGAGACTATCCGCATCAATTGTCAGGCGGAATGCGACAACGGGTAATGATTGCGATGGCACTTGTCTGCGATCCGAAAGTGCTTATTGCTGACGAACCGACGACTGCTCTCGATGTAACGATTCAAGCTCAAATATTGAAGTTGATGCGGGAGTTAAATACAAGATTGAATACGGCTGTTCTTCTCATAACCCATGATTTGGGTGTTGTTGCGGAAACATGTGAACGTGTCATTGTCATGTATGCCGGACAAATTATTGAAGAAGCCTCCGTTAAGATGATCTTTGATGACCCGCAGCATCCTTACACAAAAGGGTTGATTCAATCGGTTCCTGACATGCGCTACAAAAAGGAACGGCTCTATTCCATTCCAGGTAGCGTGCCGAAACCCGGTTCGATTCAACAAGGTTGCAGATTTGCAGCGAGATGCGAGTTTGCATTCGATCGTTGTCTAACAGAAAACCCTGAACTATACGAAACATCAGCTCTTCATCAGACTCGATGCTTCCTATATGACAGAGAAGGGGTGGAACAGCATGACAACAAAGCCCTTATTGGAAGTTGAAGGTTTGAAAAAGTATTTCCCAGTAAAAAAGGGGATTCTTGGCAGAACAGTCGGGTATGTCAAAGCGGTGGATGACGTTTCATTCTACGTGAATGAAGGGGAAACACTCGGCATAGTCGGTGAATCTGGATGTGGTAAATCGACAACAGGTCGGATGCTCATGCGGCTTCTTGAACCGACCGAAGGAAAAGTAGAGTTTGACGGAAAAGATTTGACGTCCTTATCTACTGGGGAAATGCGAAAAACAAGACGTGATATTCAAATGGTATTCCAAGATCCATATGCATCACTGAATCCTCGTCATACGATTGAAAAGATATTAGAAGAGCCGCTTATTGTACATGGTATTGATAATGCGAAAGAGCGGAAAAAGAAAGTACGTGAATTCCTTGAAATTGTCGGGCTAAGTGCTTATCATGCGAAGCGCTATCCGCACCAGTTTAGTGGGGGACAAAGGCAACGAATCGGGATCGCACGAGCGTTAATGACAAATCCGAAACTCATAATCGCTGATGAGCCTGTTTCGGCTCTTGATGTGTCAATTCAGTCCCAAGTACTAAATTTGATGCAAGACTTGCAGAAGGAATTTAACCTTACCTATATCTTCATTGCCCACGATCTTGGGGTCGTCCGTCATATAAGCGATCGAGTCGGTGTCATGTATCTTGGTAGGATGGTAGAAATGGCGGACAGCGAGCAGCTCTATGCGAAACCGCTTCATCCGTATACGCAAGCATTATTGTCAGCGGTTCCAGTACCTGATCCAGGCTTCAAGAAAGAGCAAATACTTCTTGAAGGGGATATTCCAAACCCGGCGAATCCTCCTAGCGGCTGTACGTTTCATACGCGCTGTCCGTATAAGATGGATATTTGCACAAAAGTTACACCAAGGCTTTTCGAGCATGATTCTGGTCATTCTGTCGCCTGTCACCTTTATAGTGGCCAGGTAGACAATGATATAAAACAGTTGGAGGGGTCTTTATGAGGAAAAAGAAGTTAGGCTTTTTAGCACTAATGTTGCTTCTCGTTCTTTCAGCACTAGCCGCTTGTGGGTCAGATGCTGGCGATGGCAAGAAGGAAGACGGCAAAAAGGAAGGTACTAAAACTGAAGACGGTAAAAATGTGCAAGATACATTAGTATTTGGGCGCGGTGGAGATTCAACTTCACTCGATCCATCAAGAGTAACTGAAGGTGAATCCTTCAAAGTTACGGTCAATCTTTACGAAACGCTTCTAAATTTTGGGGCGCAGGACACGACGATTAATGCAGGACTTGCAACGGAATGGGAGCCAAGTGAAGACGGTTTAACATATACGTTTAAACTGCGTGAAGGCGTAAAATTCCATGATGGAACGGACTTCAATGCTGAAGCAGTTGTCAAAAACTTCGAGCGCTGGGCAAATGGGGATGCAGAAACATTCCCATACTATAACTCGATGTTCGGTGGTTTCAAAGGTGATGAAGGACATGTTATTGATTCAGTTACAGCAGATGGTGAAAATACAGTCCTAATAAAATTAACACGTCCACAAGCACCATTCCTTAAAAATATTGCAATGAGCATGTTTGCAATTGCGAGCCCGACTGCATTTGAAAAAGGCGATGATGAATTCGAAAGAAATCCGGTAGGAACTGGTCCATTCAAGTTTGTTGACTGGAAACCGAATGATACAATCACAATTGAAAAATTCGATGACTACTGGGATGAAGGACTACCAAAACTTGAGAGGGTTATCTTCCGTTCAATTCCTGACAACTCTACACGTTTGAATGAATTGTTGTCTGGAGCCATCGAACTTGCAGATGGCATTAATCCATCAGACGGCACAACAATTGAAGACAATGAAGAACTTCAATTGTTTGAACGTCCATCTATGAACGTAGGTTATTTAGGTCTTACAGTAACACGCCCTCCTTTCGATAAAAAAGAAGTGCGTCAAGCAATCAACTATGCAATCGACAAACAATCAATTATTGACTCATTCTTCGAGGGACGTGCGGATGTCGCGAAAAACCCGATGCCGTCATCCATTTCAGGCTATAACGATGATATAGAAGGATATGAATACAATCCTGAAAAAGCGAAAGAACTTTTAAAATCAGTAGGACTTGAAGACGGTTTCGAGATGGAGCTATGGGCAATGCCAGTACCACGTCCGTATATGCCAGATGGTAAAAAAGTTGCTGAAGTTATTCAGAAAAACCTTGCGGATATAGGAATTACTGCAAAAATTGTTTCACATGAATGGGCAACTTATCTTGAACTTGCAGAAAAAGGGGATGCAGATGCGTTTATGCTCGGTTGGACTGGGGATAACGGAGATGCGGATAACTTCTTATACGTCTTGCTAGACGAAGACAATATCGGTAGCAATAACTATACGTACTATAAGAACGACAAACTGCATGACATCTTTATCGCAGCACAAACTGAAGTCGATGAAGAGAAACGAAATGAATTGTACAAAGAAGCACAGGTTATTATTCATGAAGACGCACCTTGGGTACCACTTGCTCACTCAACTCCACTTCTAGGAGGAGCTAAAAATCTATCAGGTTTCGAACCGCACCCAACTGGGTCTGATTTACTTTCGAAAGTAGAATTCAAGTAACAGATTGCTAGAGATGAACAGAAAGGGAGAGGTCTTTCGGATTTCTCCCTTTTCCCTTTCATTTGATGGATACATACAAGTTGATTGTAAAGTTGGAGAGGTGAAAAATTATGCTGAGCTACATTGGAAAAAGATTACTGCAACTCATTCCTGTCCTGCTTGGAATGACGTTTATCGTATTCATGATCGTCCGTGCAATCCCGGGTAATCCTGCGCAAATTATACTTGGGCAGCAGGCGACTAAAGAAGCAGTCGAAGCGCTGACGGTAAAGCTTGGTTTGGATAACCCTTGGTATATTCAGTATTTCAAATACCTAGGTGATCTTTTCAAAGGGGATCTGGGAGAGTCGATGAGAACCCGAGCTCCTGTATCAGATGAAATATGGCCTTATTTAGCCGCTACGTTTGAATTGGCGCTATTTGCTATTGTTATTGCAGTTATTATCGGTATCAATGCAGGAATTATCTCAGCGTGGTTCCAAAACTCATGGTTTGACTATACGGCGATGATTTTAGCACTTGTTGGCGTGTCTATGCCTATCTTCTGGCTTGGTCTTATGGGGCAATGGGTTTTTGCCGTAGAAAATCCATGGTTGCCGGCTGGAGGGCGAGAGGAAGTACGCGATCCCATCAACGCCATAACAAATCTTTATGTCCTCGATACAATTATCCAAGGACGTTTTGATCAGTTATGGCAAGTTTTCCGTCACCTTATTTTACCTGGACTGGCATTGGCGACAATTCCGATGGCAATTATCGCGCGGATGACCCGTTCAAGTATGCTCGAAGTAATGCGTTCTGATTATATTCGTACCGCTCGGGCAAAAGGACAGAAAATGTTTTGGGTAGTTTATAAGCATGCGCTTAAAAACGCTATCATTCCAGTGTTAACAATTATTGGACTGCAAATGGGGATGTTACTCGGCGGTGCGATTTTGACAGAGACAATTTTTTCTTGGCCTGGCGTGGGACGTTATATTTACGATGCCATTGGATACCGAGATTATCCGGTCATACAGTCAGCGATTCTAATTGTAGCGCTCTTCTTTGTTATGATTAATTTGCTTGTAGACTTGCTCTACAGTCTGATAGATCCGAGGATTAAATATGATTAAGGAAGGGGGAAGCACTTATGTCTGAATTTGTACCTAAAGCTGATGGGATCGCGAAAAATAAAATTAAAAAAACCGCAGGACCTTGGCGTGAAGCTTGGAATGGCTTTAAAAAGAGTAAAGTGGCAGTTGTTGGTATGGGCATTGTTTTATTCTTTATCTTGCTGGCGGGATTCGGTTTTCTAGCGGAACAAGGTTATCTCGGACCAAACATTGGGCTAGAGGGCATTAACGATCAAAAATTAACGGACCGGCTTCTCCCTCCTTCAAGCGAATATTGGTTTGGAACTGATGACCTTGGAAGGGACATTTTTTCTAGAATTATCCACGGAGCCCGGATTTCGCTATGGGTTGGATTCTTTTCTGTTATCGGATCGGTGGTTGTAGGAAGTGCATTGGGTATTGTAGCAGGTTATTATGGCAGATGGGTTGATACGATTATTTCACGTGTATTCGACATTATGCTGGCGTTTCCTTCCATCTTACTGGCCATTGCAATTGTTTCCGTACTTGGTCCGAATCTGCAAAATGCGCTTATCGCAATCGCAGTGATTAATGTTCCGAATTTCGGGAGGCTCATACGTTCAAAAGTATTGAGTATAAAAGAAGATGAATATATTACTGCCGCTAAAGGAATCGGAATGAAAGATGCAAGGATTCTGTTTTCCCACATCTTACCGAACTCTATGGCACCGGTAATTGTTCAAGGAACGCTTGCAATTGCAACGGCAATCCTCGAAGCAGCTGCACTCGGATTTTTGGGGCTTGGTGCACAAGCGCCGATGCCAGAGTGGGGTAAAATGTTAGCGGATTCAAAAAATTACCTCCATTCAGCGCCGTGGACAATGATTTTCCCGGGTATCGCAATTATGCTCACCGTACTGGGCTTTAACTTAATGGGTGATGGTTTACGTGATGCACTTGATCCTAAGATGAAAAGCTAAGTATGAAAACGCCCTACACCCCGCTTAATTCATCGGAGTGTAGGGCGTTTTTTATAGATAAGAAAGTATAAGTTTTTGAACCTAGGCAATGTCTAGCTCCAACGCCTAGCCCCTCGGGTCATAAGCAATCCAGCTATGTGGCAAAGACCGCCACGTCGCTGGATCGACTTATGCCTGTCGGGTCTACCGAGTCGTTTGCGCTTTTCTTAATGTCTAGCTCCAACGCCTAGCCCCTCGGGTCATAAGCAATCCAGCTATGTGGCAAAGACCGCCACGTCGCTGGATCGACTTATGCCCCTCGGGTCTACCGAGGCGCTTACGCTTTTCTTAATAGATTTCATCTGTCAGTTTCGAATTCACTTTATTATTATGATACTTCTGGAATAGAACAATCAGCTTATCAAAATGTTCAAGTTGTTCTTCATAATTAAAGATGGATGACAGGATGTGAAGGAGATGATAAGCGGAAAATTCCTCTTCTTCTTTCGTGAGAGCAATTTCCTTTGCAAATATCTCCATCACTTCATGACGCTGGATGTATTCTTCATTCGGACTGGTACTTGCTGCGTCGGACTTCAGTTTCCCAACAAATTTCAGGTGCAGCTGTTCATGATAGGTGAGGAGTGCATCAAGACGTTCTTGCACCATCATCCTAAACTGTTCTGGCAAATCAATCAGTTCATTCTCAAACTGATGAAGTTTTCTCAGTACATCGTAACTGCTTCTTGAAGTAGCAACCATTTGTCTATAAACGACAAGTTTTCTTGCTTTGTTTCTTGTGTTTTTTTTGAAGTAGCTTCGTTCTTCTTTAAATAGCGTATAGAGTTGGTCGACCTGCACAAGGCGTTCCTTCAATTTATTCAATGACTTTTTTGTTGCAATATGTTCGGATGCCTGTCTTCCAGCTAGGCGGGTCCAACGGATGATTTCGTCTTGTGTCTGATGAATAGATTCAAATAATTTTGTTTCATATTTCGGAGGCATGAACAGCAAGTTAACAACGAAGGCGGCAAGAATACCGACAATCATCGTCAAAAATCTGAGCAATGCAAATGACAGGAAATCATCGCCCTTGATTTCCATGATGGCAATCATCACTACGAGAGCCATTGAAATCGATTTTTCAAGACCTAATTTAATCATAATCAATATAATAATGACTGCGGCAAGTCCTATGAAAACTAGCTGATTACCAAATAGGAGAACGAATAAAACCGCGACGACTGCACCAATCACATTACCTTGAATCTGTTCGATAATTGTTAAATAAGATCGATAGATGGAAGGTTGGATCGCAAAGATGGCTGCGATACCTGCAAATAATGGATGCGGCAATTGTAAAGCTTCTGCTAGGAACAATGCGAACACAATCGCAATGCCCGTTTTAAAAATGCGGGCACCAAGTATCATGAGTTTTATCCTTTCGTTAAAGCTATTTTTCGCTACTGTACCTTAACTTTTCGGTACGGTCAACTGTTTACGAGAGTTGCAAGTTCTTTGAATGATTTATCGACTGCAACGAGTGTATCCTCAACATCTTTTTCAGTATGGGCAGTTGTTAAAAACCAAGCTTCATACTTAGATGGAGCAAGATTAATACCGTTTTTCAACATCAGTTTAAAGAACTTCGCGAATACTTCGCCGTCCGTTGCTTCAGCTTGGTCGTAGTTTTCTACTTTAACGTCTGTAAAGAATAGCGTGAGAGCTCCTCCGAGACGGTTTGTTGTCAATGTGATTCCATGCTCTTTTGCGGATTTCAAAATGCCCTCTTCAAGAAGCGCACCCAGGCGATCCATTTCTTCGTAGATACCAGGCGTTTGAAGCACTTCAAGAAGGGCGATGCCTGCTAGCATAGAAGCTGGATTTCCTGCCATTGTCCCGGCTTGATAAGCAGGACCGAGTGGAGCAACTTGTTCCATTATCTCCTTTTTACCGCCATAACCGCCAATTGGTAAACCGCCGCCAATGATTTTCCCGAATGCAGTAAGGTCCGGTGTTAAACCGAGCAAATCCTGTGCGCCGCCGTAATGGAAACGGAATGCAGTAATCACTTCATCATAAACAATCAGTGCCCCTTTATCGGCAGCTAGCTTATGGACAAGTGGCAGGAACCCTTCTTTAGGCTCGACAATACCGAAGTTACCAACGATTGGCTCGACAAGAATGCATGCAATTTGGTCTCCCCATTTATCCATTGCTTCCTTATAAGCTTCCGGATTATTGAAAGGAATCGTAATCACTTCTTTTGCGATTGATTCCGGAACACCTGCTGAATCCGGGGTCCCAAGTGTTGCAGGACCGGAACCGGCTGCGACAAGCACAAGATCCGAATGGCCATGGTAGCAACCCGCGAACTTCATGATTTTTGTCCGACCAGTGTATGCGCGTGAAACACGGATAGTTGTCATCACCGCTTCAGTCCCGGAGTTTACAAACCGGACTTTATCCATGCCGGGCATTGCTTCTTTCAACATTTTCGCAAACTTCACTTCATGTCGAGTAGGCGTTCCGTATAATAGTCCAGTCTGTGCGGCTTTAACGATTGCTTCTGTGATATGGGGGTGAGCGTGACCGGTAATGATTGGCCCGTATGCTGCAAGGTAGTCAATGTACTTATTGCCGTCGACATCCCAGAAGTAGGCACCCTCTGCACGTTCCATTACTGTAGGGGCACCGCCGCCGACTGCATGGTATCCTCTTGACGGGCTATTTACCCCTCCTACGATATGTTCACAAGCTTCATTATAGATTTTTTCTGAGTTCGTTCTATTCATTATTAATTCCCCCGTTCAATTTATTACTCTCTCTATTCTAAACAAATTGGCGCAGATAGCCAAAGAAATTGAAACTGAAGTACTTGTTCTGTACGATTAAAAGAAAAGAACATATTGGAGGAATAGACAATGACGACACTTGAAGGTATGCAAGCACCTGAATTTTCATTGCCAAAAGAGAATGGGGAAATGATTTCATTAAAAGATTTTGCCGGTGAAAAGTATGTTCTTCTTTATTTTTATCCAAAAGATTCGACACCTGGATGTACGACACAAGCTTGCGATTTCCGTGATGCCTACGCAGATTTCAGTAAATTGAATGCAGTAGTGCTTGGAGTAAGTCCGGATAGCGGAGCTTCACATGGTAAATTTATTGAAAAGCATGGTTTACCATTTTCTTTGCTCGTGGATGAAGAACACATAGTCGCTGAAAAATACGGCGTCTGGAAGTTGAAAAAGATGTTTGGTAAGGAATATATGGGAATTGAGCGTTCCACATTCTTGATTGATCCAACGGGGACTGTCGTGAAGGAATGGCGCAAAGTCAAAGTGAAAGGTCATATTGAGGAAGCGCTGGCAACACTAGAACAACTTACGAAGTCATAAGGGGGATTGGGGAATGGAAGTATTATTCACATTTGATATGAAGAAACATCAGGAAGATGGGCTCCACACGAAGTTTCCGGGAGTGGTGTTTCATTTCAATAAGAAACCGCAAGATCCGGAAATCCAGAAAGTAACGATTATCGTGTCATATGGCAGTGATATAGATGCCGCATTGCTGGAACGGGCAAAGTCGCTGGAATGGATTATGGTTGCATCAGCAGGTGTTGAAAAAATGCCACTGACCGAAATTGCTGAACGTAACATCACTGTGACGAATGTACGCGGTATTCATAAAACACCGATGGCTGAATCGGTTCTCGCACATATATTGTCACTGCAGCGATCATTGCCGCTCATTTACGATAGACAGAGGGCGAAAGAATGGGTTCGGAAAGTGGGTTCGATTGAGTTAAAAGGGTCGACTGCCCTAATTTTGGGGCCTGGTGCAATCGGCTCTGAAATTGGCCGGCTTCTTCAAGCGTTCGATGTTACAACAATCGGTTGTAATCGATCTGGCAGGGAAAGCGAATGGATGGATGAGACAATTAGGTTTGAAGCTTTGGGGGAGAGATTGGGAGAAGCTGATTTTGTCATATCTGTTTTACCGAGTACTGCAGAGACAAAAGGGCTGATCACCGAAAAGCATTTCAAGGCGATGAAGGAGAACGCTGTCTTTATGAACTTTGGTCGAGGAGACCTTTTTGAAGAGGCAATCCTGATAGCTGCATTGAAAAAAGATGAAATCAGACATGCGGTGCTTGATGTATTCGAAACGGAACCGCTGCCTGTTGACAATGAATTATGGACACTTCCGAATTGCACGGTGTCACCGCATGTATCAAGTCTTTCGGGAAAGTATGTTGAAAGGGCACTCGTCATATTTGAAGAAAATCTGGAGAAGTGGCTAAAAGGCGAACAGAATCTTGTAAACTCGATTAACGTGGAGCTTGGCTACTGACTGTATCAAGTTAAATAGACACAAATGAAGTTGTTTACACAGCACTTTAGTTGACATATGCCCTCATTTTTAAGTACACTAATGATAATAATTATAAAGTGAGAATCTTTATGGATTGAGGTGCATAGCGATGTCTGAAGTGAAATTGAAAGATACGCTGGACACATTGAAAAAAAGTGGTGTTCGAATTACGCCACAAAGGCATGCGATTTTAGAGTACCTTATTTCTTCTGAGTCACATCCCACGGCTGATGATATATATAAAGCACTTGAAAGTGATTTTCCCAATATGAGCGTTGCAACAGTATATAATAACCTTCGTGTATTCCGAAATGCAGGACTCATCAAGGAACTTACTTATGGAGATGCTTCGAGCCGTTTCGATTTTGTGACACATGATCATTATCATATTATCTGTGACCAATGTGGAACGATTGTTGATTTTCATCATCCTGGACTTGAAGAGGTTGAACGTTTAGCTTCTCATGTGACAGGCTTTGAAGTGAACTCCCATCGTCTAGAAGTGTATGGTACATGCCCGACATGTGCTTCACGCGCAACGAATGTTAATTAAAAAAGCGTCCGATACTCCTTCTAATGAAGGTTGTACCGGATGCTTTTTTATTCTTTGGAATCTTCTTTTGCAATAACAGTTTTGTTCTTTGTTCTATTATATGATTCGTCAAACTCTTTACCTTCTAATGAAGGATCAAGCGTAAGTGGTTCTCGGCAATGTCCGCACATGTCGACGCGTCCAAGCATTTTCGTTTGTTTCCCACAACTTGGACAGACGATTTGAACGGCTCGCGTGGATAGAGATCCAATCCATGCATAAACGATTGTACTGCCCAGAATGGCAAGAACGCCAAGAAACATGAATATGAGCATAACAATCTCGTATTTTCTGAAGAAAATCCCGATATACATAATGACGACCCCGGCAAATATTAAAGCAAGGGCGAATGACCGAATCCTATTTATCTTATTTTTATAGGGCTTCATCCAACGTACCTCCTTGATATATCCTCAATTACTATATCATATATTCCGTTTTCTACGTTATTTAACCTTCTTGAATAAAGGATTTCCTTCCTTCTTCGTCGAAAAGAAATGACAGGGAGGTGTGTTAGTGGAACAGGTACTAAGACCAATTTATCAGGAACGGGCAAGTTTTCCGGAGACTCTTGGCGTCATTCTTGTAGAAAAGAGAGGGAAAGAGGATCCGATTACAGATACATTCGATTCGATCCTCCTCATCATTACCGCCGACGATGAAATCCCTATTTTCACAAAACATTACACTGACGGAAATGAAAAAGCCGCAATGCATATAATTAGTGAAAAACAATTGCGAAAATGGCTAGTCCTCGGGTCAAAGCGTAAGGTCGTAGACTGGTTGTATTACGGAAGGGTCTATTTCGATCGAAATGAGTTCGTGGAAAAGTTGCGAAAAGAATTGCAGGAATATCCTTTTTACGGCCGCGATATCAAAATGGGTTTAGAGTTTTCAAAGCTTGTGAGAGGATATATGGAAGGTAAAACTTTTTTCGAAGAAGGAAACTATATGGATGCTTATCATCACGTAGTTAAATCTCTTCATCATCTTGCGAGGCTTGCGATTATTGAAAATGGTCTATTTCCAGAAGTGACGGTATGGTCTCAGGTGAAAAAGATCGACCCGGCAATTTATAAACTATATGAAGAACTAATTATGAGCGAAGAACCTTTAGAGAAGAGATTAGAACTATTGTTTCTCGCAAGTGAGTTTTTCATCCATAATCGGACGAACGATGGTGCCCGACATATTAGGGAGGTCATGGCGACCCGGCCATCATGGACAATTCAAGAGTTGCACGAGCATGAAGAAGTTAGAATGTATTCAATAGATCTTGAAGTATTCATTGAGTTTCTTATTGATAAAGGCCTTATTCATGTTGTGCAGAGTGATTCGAAAAATGAGTTGATTTTCCACAGGGATTATAAAATAGGCTGACTGAAAGCGGGTTAATGGGGCGATTTTAATTCGTTCCATTAATCTTGTTGACAAAAGAAGATTGGGCATGTTATTCTAGTTAACGTCGCT